>CAJMRT010000012.1 GCA_905215855.1 uncultured bacterium | reverse complement strand
AGATTGAAGTGCTTTTTGTGCCGTTAGCGTATTTGATTTTAAATCCGTTTTTATTATCCTGAGCCTGAAAGCTTGTTACACCGATTGGAATTCTTGTGTCATAGTTGAACATATATGTTCCGTCTGTGTCCTTAGTATCCGCCTTAAAGATTGAAGCACCGCCGTTTGAGTTGTTGGAGTCAAATGCAACAAGTGTGTCTATATGAGTTGTAAAGCCTGTGCCTCCGTCTTTTGCAGTGCCGTTTGTGCAACCCCATACGAACGGATTGGTATACACAGAACCGTCCTTGTTTGTACCTACTGCCTTGCCTGTTGCCTGCTTTGCAGGGTCAATTGACAGAGCAAGATACATAGGAATACTGTTTCTCCAAGGACGAGCTTCATTTGATGCGGCGAAGTTGTCCTCGGGAGAAGTTATGTATGTTGTGTTAGCCATTTCAAGCAGGAAATAAAGATTATCGTCGTCCCATGCACTGTAGAGAGCATAAGCATCCCACGGCTGTTCATGCATTGAAGAAGGCATATAAACTCGGGGATCATCGTTTGCAACACCCTGAGCAATAATCATTGAGCTGTCCCAGTCGCTTAAATCACCGTCAACAGAGATTGTCTTATGCTTGCCGAGCTGCATTTCAGGGTTTGTGCCGTAATAGCCGCCCTCTGGTTCTGTTGTGTGACCGTCTGATTTAGCGGAGAAAGTTGTTTTTGACGCTGTAAAAGTCTTTTTGAAGGTATATGTCTGCTCCGTTTCAACTCCGTCTGCACCTGTTGCATAGAGTGTAAGCGAAATTCTTGAGTTACCGATTTTACCCTCGCCGACTTTTACCGAATCACCGTTTACAAACTCCTTCTTAGCTGAACCGTCAACGGAATAATAGCCCTTATCTGCATTCTTAAGTGCAAGCTTTACATCAAGTGATTCTGTTGAAAAAGCCGTATTATTTGCGGTAAGAATGTAGCCGTAAGCGTGATCATCAGGCTTGCCGTAGTCAATCCATTGCTTTTCGGCTGTGAGCATTTTGCATTCGCCTGCATTGAGTGAAAGACCTGCTGCCTCAGGATACTGCTCTTTGCCCTCACCCTTTTCAAGTCCGTTATTGAAAATGATTTTTTCCGACTTAAAAGAAGACGCAAAGCTTGTCTTATAAAGACCTCTGTCCTCTTTTGTCATAAGCTCGCCCGGCCATTCGGCATTTTCCTTTGTGCCGTATGCGTAAACATAAACATCCTTCCAGCCGAACTTCGAGTTGTCAAAGTACACCTCTGAGCCTGACGATGTTGCTGCCGAAGCACTTCCCACCGACACTACAAGTGTTGTAAGCACCATAAGTACAGCAAGAACAATGCTCGTGATTTTTCTTGTCCTTTTCATTTTGATTCCTCCTTAATTTTATCGTGGGCATCACGACTGTTTTCATTGTAGCATTTTGCACTTGTTTTTTCAATTATTTATCACATTTTTGTTTCTTTGTACAAGTTACAGCCTCAAAATTTGTCGATTAAGCCAAACAAAGTATTATTTAACTACGATGCGTCATTTTTCAAGCATAAAAAACCGCTGACAGCAAATTGTCAGCGGTTCTATAGTTTATTTTATTGCAATAATTAAGAAATCAGTTTTCTTTTCTGTAGAAAGGTTCAACACCCTTAACGGCATTTTTAGCAAAATCCATTGAGTATGGCATCATTGAAAGCTGAATTTCATCATCAAGGAATGGATTGGCAACTCTGCTGATTGCATCAAATGTGCTTTCCATATCGCCGAAGAAATCAACAACAATGAAGTAGCTCTTCTGACCGTTCTGCTCAATCAGGCGAAGATATGCAGCATTTACTGTAGGTTCTGTGCTGAAATGATTGATAAGGGCAGCCATAAGGTCGATAGGATATTCTTTTGGCTCTCCAAGGCTGATTGGTGCACCCGGCTCAATTGTTTGCTTTTTAAGATTCATATAATCTTTCTGCTGTTTAAAGGAATGAACCATCTGCTTTGGGAATGTTACGCTCTTGCCGAAAGGATTGATTACGAAACCTTTTACATCAGCCTGAGGATCCATTACCATCTGTGCAACGCTGTCAAAGTCTGTAACAACTTTCTGAGAATTCTGAGTGTCTTTCCACTTAAAGAGTTCATCTGTGTCTGTGAATATACCGAAGAATTTTTCCTTGTTGCCGTTCTCAAGAAGTCTGAACTGAACCTGAGTTGACTGCTGCATAACAGTCTGCCCATTTGTAGTCTTAGCTTCTGTCTTTGGTGTTACCTTTGCAGGGAGAATGAATTTTGCTTTCATAACCTCATCAATCATCTTGTTGATGTTTTCGGTTGTGTTATCAGCCTGCATTTTTTCAATTGCGGCAACGAGATCAGGATTCTTAATCTGTTCTGCCGGTACTTTGCTTCCTTCCATTTTTGCACCTTTAAGTTCGCTCATGCTTTGTTACCTCCGTTATTCTACTGTATAATTTTTATCCGGAACTACTTCAAGGCCCTGACCCTCAGGATACTGCTGACTGTCAGATGCGTCGCCGTCATTAAAAATAATATACGGTGAATTCAAATCTCTTTCGATTGTATAGCTGTAAGTTCCGTCTTTTTCTTTTTTCATTTCAATTCCGGGCCAGTCTGCATTTTCATCGCCGGCATCGGTGTAAACATAGGCATAAATTTCATCGTCCCAATCATCGCTGTCAGGCTTTGTAAAATACACCTTTGTTCCCTCTTTTGTTACATATTCTTTTTTGTATGTAAATTCGACTCTTTCATAAGTTTTAACACCTTCGGCATTTTCGGCACGAAGTTCAAGCTTTGAAACATCGCTGTCACCGTGCTTGATAGTTACCTTGTCGCCGTTTTTGTATGAAACAGTCTTTGCACCGTCAAGGGAATATGTTGCGTTGTCAGTGTTTGAACAGGTGAGTGTTACCTCGTATGTGTCGTCACTGTAAGTAAATTCTGTTTTTGAATCGACACCCACGCACGCAGGTCTTGCATATTCAGTGTAACCCTCGTTGTAGAGAACTACTACGGAATTTTCGGGAATGTCTTTTTCACAAGTGATTTTACCGTTTTTAACGGTATATTCGGTCTTGCGGTCAACTCGGTCAACATATGTGCCGTCGGCAAGATTTGTTTCAAAATCAACCTTGAGAGCATCATTTGTGTTGACAATTACAGCACCCTTTGTGCCTCTTTCAATCATAAGTGCCGAAGAATCGAGGTTAGGATTAACAAGGTTTTCGTCTTCACCTTTCATTGCGGTTCTGAAAAAATTGACTGCGGAAACACGGTCATCCTTGTACATATCATCGCCCTGAGTACCGATTCGGTTCATACCCCAGTAATTGTCGATTGTGCTGTTATAAGGGCGGTCAAAGAAGAGCGGCGTGCCGTCTTTTCTTGCCGTAATTATTGCCCAGCCGAGAATAACCTGTTCACTGTCAATATTGTTGTATGTACCGTCATTGATGTAGTTATCGTGAGATTCAACCCATGTTACGATATTCGGGTCAGCACTGCCAATCCAGTAATCGGACACAACAGCAGTGTCAATATTGCCTCCTGCAAGTCCCGAACGGATTTTACTGCCGTAGGTACTTGATGTAGTTCTGCCGATTTCCTTGATATAATCTGCCAGTCTGTCATTATCGCCCTGCAACACTTCGCCGTAGATGAAGAGATTTTCGGCATTATCAACTTTTTTGGTTGCCTTTTCCCAGAAGTTATTTTCAAAGCCGTCATCTTCTTTTGGGTCATCGGTAAGTCCGATATGCTTTGCTGTGTCATATCTGAAACCGTCAGCACCGCAGGCAATACAATCGTTGATGTAATTGAAGAAATATTTTTGGAATGAGGGTCTTTCCGTGTTGATATCGGGAAGTCCGCCCATTTCATATGTTGTGCAGGCAAGTCTGTCACCGTAATCGGTAAGAGGAGTTCTGCCCTCCTTGTGATAAAGGGTTTCAAGACTTCCGCCGCCTGCTTTGATAAGGTCTTGGCTGACTTTATCGGTTTCGGGAGTGGTATGGTTTGCGATTACATCGACAATTACCTTTATGCCGTACTTGTGAGCCTCATCACACATTGCCTTGAATTCATCACGAGTACCAAGCTGATAATTACCGATTTTGAAATCAGTCGGCTGATAGTGATAGTACCACTTTCCGTTGCCGTAAAGCTCCATACCGCCGTTTTCGCCCTCAAGACATTCGTTAATTGGAGATGTCTGTACAGCCGAAAAACCTGCTGCCGCAATATCACCCATTGACTCTTTAATGGTGTTGAAGTCCCAGCAAAAGGCTTGGAGGATTGCACCGTCAGCTACCTTGTCAGCTGTTTTGTAGTCAATTGATGCCGACAGAGTTTGTGAACAGCCTGCACCCGATACAGCAACGGCAGTAATCATAAGAGCAGAAAGGATTCCTGCTGATATTTTTTTTAACATAATTCACCGTCTTTCTGTTTTCAAAACTTACTCAATACAGTATAACATAAATGATATGATTTTTAAATAGTTTTTTGGCATTTTTGCCATATTTTTTTATTTAAGTGCCAATAATGATATAAACGAAGATTTACAACAAAAAATCGTTACGAAGTTTACAATAGAAAAAAATTGAATATTGTCACAAAAGGGAAATTGTTGTATACTAAAAGTATTAAAAAAGAAAGGAACAGCCGTATGAGTCACGCAGTAATTATTCCGATTTATTGTGAAAACAAAAATACTATTCACCTTTGCAACGAACTTCAGGAGCTTGGTGCCGAATATATTGTTGTTGTCAATGACGGTCTTAACCCTCACTCGGAATATTTTAACGAACTGACAAGCATAGGCTGTCACATTGTCAGTCTTAGAAATAACAACGGAAAAGGTGCAAGCCTTAAGGCAGGAATCCGATACGCTCACGATAACCTATATAATGTTACAGGTTACATTACTTGTGACGCTGACGGTCAGCACACCGCAAATGATGTTATGAAAATCAGCCGTATGCTTGACCTTAGAAACGGCAGTCTTATTCTTGGCAAAAGAGATTATAAAAAGTCCAAAATGCCGCTTAACATACGAATCGGCAACCGCCTTTCTTCGGCATATTTTAAGGTTATAACAGGCAAAAGCTGCAGCGATACTCAAACTGGGCTTAGAGGTATTCCCGCATTTCTGTATGATACGGTTATGAAAACTAAAGGAAATCGCTTTGACTTTGAGATGAATTTTCTCACAAAATGTGCAGATATGCGAATTCCGTTCTACTTTGTCAACATAATTGCCGATTGTTCAAACTGCAGCAGTAATTTCCGACTTATCAAAGACACTTACCTCATTTACAGAACACCGCTAAGGTTTGCGACCGCATCACTCGGATGTACGGCGATTGACCTTATATTATTTACGGTTTTTGCTTATATTTTGCCGTCGCATATGTTCTTTAATATTATGCTTGCAACGCTTATGGCACGAGTTGTTTCCGGCGGAATCAATTTTCTCATCAACAGAAAAGTTATTTTCAGCAATACAACAGACGGTGCAAAACAGGCACTCAGGTTTTTTATCCTGTTTTTCTGCATAATGTGCGCAAGTTCACTTATTGTATCGGCACTTTGGTTTTTACCTGTTCCGGTCACGCTTACAAAAGCAATTGTTGACCTGTTGCTTTGGACAGTCAACTACAAAATGCAAAGAATCTGGGTTTTCAAAGATGACAAAAGACTCAAGAGGACACCAAGAAGAAAACAAAAATAAATAAAGACATTACTAAAGGCAACGGAATTTCTTCCGTTGCCTTGCTTGTTATCTGTTCGGTTTATTTATCCTTGCTTAAAAGCATACGGTCATTTTCAAGTTTTGAACCGCTTGCTTTCTCAAACATTTCAAGAAGATGTTCAACTGTGAGATTTTTCTTTTCTTCACCTGAAATGTCGAGGATAATTTTGCCGTCACTCATCATAATAAGACGGTTGCCGTGAACGATTGCATCGTGCATATTATGAGTTACCATAAGTGCTGTGAGGTTATTTTCGGCAATGATTTTGTCGGAAAGTTCAAGCACCTTTGCGGCAGTTTTCGGGTCAAGAGCGGCTGTGTGTTCGTCAAGCAAGAGAAGTTTCGGCTTTTTGATTGTTGCCATAAGGAGTGTGATTGCCTGACGCTGACCGCCTGAGAGAAGCCCTACTTTTGATGACATTCTGTCCTCAAGTCCGAGGTCAAACTCTGCTAGCATCTGACGGTAACGGAATCTTTCGTCAGCCTTTACGCCCCACGAAAGTCCTCGCTTTTTGCCTCGTCTTGCGGCAATTGCGAGGTTTTCTATGATTTCCATATCGGCTACCGTGCCTGTCATCGGGTCCTGAAATACTCTGCCGAGGTACGGCGCTCTTTTATGCTCGGGCAATGCGGAAATATCCTTGCCGTCAATGAGAATCTGACCGCAGTCAACGGGCCACACGCCTGCAATCGCGTTGAGTGTTGTCGACTTACCAGCACCGTTACCGCCGATTACTGTACAAAAATCGCCGTCATTGAGGGTGAGATTTACTCCGCAGAGTGCCTGCTTTTCGTTTACTGTGCCTTTATTAAAGGTTTTCCATACATTCTTGATTTCAAGCATTCTTAACCCTCCTTCTGTGCGTTTTTAGCATTCATTTTTGCAACCTTTTTGAATGAAGTCTTTCTCTTCTTCTGAAGATACGGAACTGCAAGGAAGATTGCTACGATGATTGCAGTGAAGAGCTTTGTATCGTCTGTCGGCATTTTGAGCCAGAGTACAATGCCCATTGCGATATAATAGAGAATACCGCCGACAATTACAAAGAGCATTCTTATGATAAAATTCATATGCTTGCGGAAAATTGCCTCACCGAGAACTTCACCGATGATTACAGCAGCAAGACCGATTACGATTGCACCTCTGCCCATGTTGATATCCGCAAAGCCCTGATACTGAGCAAAAAGTGAACCCGAAAGTGCAACAAGTCCGTTTGAAAGTGCAAGAGCAATTACCTTTGTAAAATTGATGTTGATGCCCTGTGCCTTGCTCATTGCAGGGTTTGAACCTGTTGAGCGGATTGTTGAACCCTGTTCCGTGCCGAAATACCAATACATTGCGGCAATTACAACGGCACAAATTCCAAGACCTACGAGAATTGCCATATTTATATTACTTGCAGAAATAACAAGCGTATAGTTTCTGTAGCTGATTGGGAGATTTGATTTTCCCATAATATTCAGGTTAATTGAATAAAGAGCAATCTGTGTGAGGATACCTGCGAGAATGTCGGGGATTCCGAGAAGCGTGTGAAGAAGTCCCGTTACAAGACCTGCCGCAAGACCTGCAAGGATTGCTACGATGATTGTTGCCCAAACTGGACAGCCGTTGATGAGCATAACTGCGGTTACCGCACCGCCTGTTGCAAATGAACCGTCAACGCTGAGGTCGGCAAAGTTCAACAGCTTAAAGGTGAGAAATACACCGAGTCCCATAAGTCCCCAGATTATACCCTGAGCGATATTACCCGGAAGTGCGGATAAAAAGCTCATAGGATTAAGAGAACCGAAGTAGTTTGCTAAAAAATCCATAAAAACCACCTATACATAAAATATCGGGGTGTCGCTTTCACGGCACCCCTGCCAATATTATTTTTCTGAATATGAATTATTCTGCTTTGATTGCTGTGTAATCGTCCGGAACTTTGATTCCGTATGTATCACAACGATCTTTGATGTACTCTTTTGTTACATTCGGAGCAGCTTCAACCTTCATCTTAGTGATGTCCTCACCCTTTACAAGAATGTTGTAAGCCATTTCGCCTGTTTTTCTGCCGAGCTCGTCATAGCTGATTGAAAGTGTTGCAACACCGCAGCCCTTGCAGATGCCTTCTTCGCCGGTAACAATAGGAGTTTTTGCGGCTGTGGCAACATTGTCGATGATGCCTGTATTAGATGCTGCTGTGTTATCTGTCGGGATGTAAAGAACATCGCTCTCGTCACAGGCAGTCTTTGCAACTGCGGCAACATCGTTTGAATCTGCAAATGAATATGATTTTACAGTATAGCCTGCATCCTTGAAATAAGGAGTGATCGTATCGCTCTGATACTTTGAGTTAGCCTCAGCCGAGCAGTAGAGAATACCGACTTTCTTCGCATCAGGGAAAAGTTCTTTGAGCATTGCTGCCTGCTGATCAAGCGGAGCAAGGTCTGTTGTACCTGAAACATTCATACCTGAAACGCCGTTCCAGTCACTCTTGTCAAGTGCTGTACCGTAGTCTGTGATTGAAGTACCAAGTATCGGAATGTTCGGTGTTGCTGTGTATGCAGCCTGAAGTGCGGCTGTACCGTTGCCGAGAATAAGGTCATAGTTTGAAGAAACAAACTGGTTACAGATTGTTGCGCAAGTTGCAGAATCGCCCTGAGCATTCTGTTCGTCAAACTTTACATTGTCCTTACCGAGTTTTTCTGTGAGATAATCTTTAAATCCCTTTGTTGCGGCATCAAGAGCCTCATGCTGAACAAGCTGACAGATACCGATGTTGTAAACCTTGCCGTCTGTGCTTGAATTGTCTGCTTTTGAACTTTCTGCAGAACCGCCGCATCCTGCGAATGCAAGTGACATAGTAGCAGCTGCAAGAGCTACTGCTGCAATTTTTTTAGCCTTTTTCATAATAATTTTCCTCCTAAGCTTTCAGCACTTTTATGCTGTAAAGCATCATCTGCTTTTGCACTTTTAAGCTTTTATGTGATAAAGTATTTTAACAACATAAATTATAATACATAAAAACGAATTTTTCAATAGCATTTACTGATTTTTATTACAAATCACAGAATTAGAGGTTGGTTTTTGTCTATTTTACCACCACATTTTCATCACCAAGCTGGTATTTTAGCTCTTTTATCATTACAGAATTGATGTCTACCCACATTGATGAGGGGGCTTTCACCTTTCTTTTGGTGTCTGTAAGATAAAAAATAACAGGTGTTCTGCCGTCAAAAATGTCAAGTACACGCTTTGCACGGATATACTTATCAGTGTTGAGATCATCAATACGCAGATAGAGTGCCGCAGGTCTTTGCACATTGTTATTTCTGATTTGCGGCTGATAATTTTGCTGAGTTCCCGCATTATTGATTACATTGGGATTGTCTTTACACTCTTCATTCGTGCGGGCAAGTGCTACGGAATCGCAAATAATTTTTGGTTCTTCGTTTTCTTTGAGATTGACAGAACCACGGAAAAGAAGTGCTCCTCCCGAGCCGAGAAAAGCAGAATACTTTTCATAAACATTCGGAAAAATCACGATTTCGAGCATACCGTATCTGTCCTCTGCATTCACGAAAGCCATAAGTTTATTATTCTTCGTGAGCTGAGTTTTGAGTTTTGACACTATACACACAAGGCTAACCTTTTTGCCGTCAAAATACAATCCACCGTCATTGTTGATTATATCACATGTTTTGTCTGCATGGATTACTTTTGAAAAAGTTGTGTATTCATCGAGCGGATGACCGCTAAGGTACATTCCTGCAATTTCATTTTCCATATGCAAAAGCTCTGAAACAGAAAATTCAGGTAATTCGGGAATCTTCGGTCTTGTAGATTCTTCCGCCGCTTCAGAATCACTAAACAGCGACATCTGACCGTTTAGATTGCGTCTGCTCTCATACTCGGCATTGTCAAGGGCGGTTTTATATATCGCAAGCAGTTGTCGGCGATTTGCACCTAAGCCATCAAAAGCACCACATTTTATCAGGCTTTCAATCGCTCTGCTGTTCATATTGCGACCGTAAAGCCTTTTACAGAAGTCGAAAAAGTCTTTGTACGGCGAATTTATCCGTTCGGCAATTATTTCATCAATAAAATTTCTGCCGAGATTTTTAACGGCAAGAAGTCCGTAACGAATATCGTTGCCGCTTACGGTAAAATGAAGATTACTTTCGTTGACATTTGGCGGAAGCACTCTGATTCCAAGTCGTTTGCACTCGGTAATGTATGAGGCAAGTTTGTTTTGATTATCAAGAACACTTGAAAGCAAAGCCGCCATATATTCACGGGGATAGTGACATTTGAGCCATGCAGTTTTGTAGGAAATGTTAGCATATGCCGCTGCGTGAGATTTGTTGAAAGCGTAGTGTGCAAAACTTTCCATTTCATCATAAACGGAAATTGCAGTTTTTTCATCAACTCCACGGCGGATACAACCCTCAACTATAATATTGCCGTCATCGTCGGTAAGTCCGTGAATGAAGATTTCACGCTCCGACTCCATCACGGCAAGTTTCTTCTTGCTCATTGCACGGCGAACTATATCTGCTCGACCGAGGCTGTAACCTGCAAGCGTTCTAAAAATCTGCATAACCTGTTCCTGATAGATTATGCAGCCGCTTGTAACACCGAGAATATCCTTTAAGAGCGGATGTTTATAACGGATATGCGACGGGTTGTGACGGCAGTCAATATAGGTTGGGATGCTGTCCATAGGACCGGGGCGATAGAGTGCTGTAACGGCTATGAGGTCTTCAATTCTTTCAGGTTTCAGCTGAGTCAGGACATTTTTCATACCCTGACTTTCAAACTGGAACACACCCTCCGTGTGTCCTTTTGAGAACATCTCAAAGACTTTTTTATCGTTTTCATCAACCATATCGGGAGTATAGTCGGGATTTTTATGTTTTATCTGCTTTTCTGCACCATTGATTACGGTTAAGTTTCTGAGCCCGAGGAAGTCCATTTTTAAAAGACCGAGTTCTTCAAGTGCTGTCATGGTGAACTGCGTTACAACATTATCGTCATTTTTTGACAGCGGAACATAGTCGCTGACGGGCTTGTCGGTAATTACAACACCTGCGGCGTGCATTGTTGCGTGACGGGGCATTCCTTCAATGCTCATTGCAGCATCGAGCAGTTTTTTTGTCTGCGGTTCATTTTTATAGCGACTTCTCAGGTCGGAATTAAGTCTTAGAGCATCCTCAATTGTCATATCGTGTTCCATAGGAACGAGCTTTGCAACAGAATCAACTGCCGCATACGGAATTTCAAGAACTCTTCCGACATCTCGGATTGCACCTCTTGCCGCCATTGTGCCGAACGAAATTATCTGTGCAACATGGTCTTCACCGTATTTACGCACAACATAGTCGATAACCTCTCCCCTGCGTTCCTTGCAGAAATCAACATCAAAGTCGGGCATACTTACTCTTTCGGGGTTTAAAAATCGCTCAAAAAGAAGATTGTACTTTATAGGGTCAATTGCGGTTATACCTATGCAGTAGGCACAGAGTGAACCTGCACCCGAACCTCTTCCGGGTCCGACAGGAATTCCGCAGGATTTTGCGTAGCTTACAAAATCATTTACAATTAGGTAGTAATCAACAAATCCCATTTGCGACACTGTGTTGATTTCATATTCAAGTCGGTCAATCAGGGATTGGTCGGGATTTTCTCCGTAGTGTTTATAAAGCCCCTCATAGCATTTTCTTCTGAAATAATGCAGATGGTCTTCATTATTTGGAACATCAAATCTCGGAAGCTTGCGTACACCAAATTCAAAATCCACATTGCACATATCGGCAATTTTCTGTGTATTGTCGATTGCTTCGGGATAACTTGTAAACACCTCACGCATTTCATCTTCCGTTTTAAGATAAAATTCGGATGTCTTAAACTCCATTCTGTCGCTGTCATTGACTGTTCTGTTAGTCTGAATACAGAGAAGAATACTGTGAACTGTGCTGTCCTGCTTTTCAATATAGTGGCAATCGTTTGTTGCAGCAATGTCAACACCGATTTCACGGGCTATTTTTACAAGGCTTGGAATTATTCTCTTCTGTTCCTCAATTTCGTGGTCTTGAAGCTCTATAAAAAAGTTCTCTTTTCCGAACATATCACGGTAAAATTCTGCCTTTGACTTTGCACCGGCATAATCACCGTCAAGGAGCTTTTGAGGAATTTCACCTGCCAGACAGGCCGAGAGGCAGACTAAACCCTCGTGATACTCGGCAAGGAGTTCATCATCAATTCTCGGTTTTGTGTAGAATCCCTCGGTAAAGCCTTTTGACACAAGCTTGATAAGGTTCTGATAGCCTGTATGATTTTTGCAGAGCAGAACCATATGATAGTATTTTCCGTAGGATGAAGTCTTGTCAAAGCGGCTATGCGGTGCAACATACACTTCACAACCGATTATCGGCTTTATGCCCTGCTTTTTGCACTCCTTATAAAAATCGACCGCACCGTACATTACACCGTGGTCGGTGATTGCGAGTGCAGTCATTCCCTTTTCTTTTGCGGCTTTTACAAGTCTGCTCAGGCGGCACGCACCGTCGAGCAGACTGTATTCTGTATGAAGATGTAAATGTGTAAATGCCATTTTACTCACCTGTTGCTTTTGCCTTGATTTCACCGTCTGAAAAACGGAGAGTAAATTCATCGCCGCTTTTAAGTGTTTTGGCGGAATTTACCACCCTGCCGTCTTTTTCGGCAATAGAATAACCTCTTGAAAGAATTTTAACGGGGTTGAGTCCTTCAAGTTTTGCGGCTGTCTTTGTGATGTCGGCAGTCTTTTTATTTATTGTTTCCTGAACAAAATGCTGTATTTTCGTTTTGCAAAGTTCAAGAGATTTTTCATATTCAAAAATTCTCTGTTGTGGTGATACAACGGACAACTTTGTTTTTAATTCTGTAAGGGCATTATATTCCTGCCTTAATTTCAATGTTGCCATTGACGAAACATACTGCTTTTGCGATTTATAGTAATCAACAAGCTCCGCAGTATCGGGAACTGCAAGCTCTGCCGCCGCAGACGGAGTCGGCGCTCTGAGATCGGATACAAAGTCACAGATTGTAAAATCAGTTTCATGACCGACAGCGGAAATTACCGGAATTTTACAGTTGTAGATTGCATAAGCAAGGTTTTCATCATTGAATGCCCACAAATCTTCAATTGAACCGCCGCCCCTGCCGATTATGATAACATCACAGGCGTTGTATTTATCAAGTTTCTGTACGGCGTCAATAAGTTGGGCGGGAGCATTCTCACCCTGAACAAGTACGGGGCACATAATTATGTCGGCAGACGGAAATCTTCTTGAAAGAATGTTGCGGATATCCTGAACTGCCGCACCTGTGGGAGAAGTAATTACACCTATTGAATTAGGAAACGGCGGAATTTTCTTCTTATGTTCGGGAGCAAAAAGTCCTTTTTCGGCAAGTGACTTTTTAAGTTGTTCATATGCAAGCGAAAGCGCACCTATGCCGTCGGGCTGCATATCCTCAATATAAAGCTGATACTGACCTGTGGGTTCATAAACTGCAACTCTGCCACGGCAGATTACTTTCATTCCGTCGGTCGGTCTGAACTTTAAATTACGGGCATTGCCGGCAAACATTACGGCTCTTATAACGGATTTTTCGTCTTTGATTGAAAGGTAGATGTGTCCGCTTCTGTAATGGTCGGTAAGGTTTGAAATTTCACCCATAACAAAGACAAAATTCAGCCTTGCGTCATTTTCAATAATTGACTTTATATAGAAATTCAGTTGTGAAACACTTAAAACTCGTGGTTTGCTAAACTCGGGTGTGTACATCGTTATACTTCCTGTATCCTAAATATGCAATTCCTGCCGAGTTGTCGGCAGAAAACTGCGGCGGTGCAAATATTGCATTGTATTTTTCTTCAAAAGAATTTTTGATTATCTGATTTGACATTACTCCGCCTGCAAAGATCAAGGGATGTTCTCCGTATTTTTCAAGCAGTCGCTTGGTCATTTCGGACAAGGTCTGTTCAATATATTTAAGACAGAATGCCGAAACATATTCGGGAGATTTGCCTTCGTCAATCAGCTTTTTGGAAAGATTTTCAACTCCGCTGAGGCAACAGTCGCAACCTTTGAGAGTTGGTTTTACCTTGATTTTTTCTGTATTTCTGAGAGCAAGCTGTTCAAGTTGAGGACCGCACGGAAATTTCAAACCGAGCATAAGTCCTGTGCGGTCAATTGCCTGTCCTGCATTGAGGTCAAGCGTGTGTGCCGCAAGCTCAACAGAAAATCCTGTGCCGAATCCTTTGGCAAATACTGCCTCGGTTGTACCTCCGCTGACATGGAAAGCGATAAACTGCTTATCAAACAAATCTGTCCTCTGCGAACCGAACAGTGCCGCCGAGATATGTCCCTCCTGATGTGAAAAGATGTAGAGGGGGATTTTCATTGCGGAAGATAAAATTTTTGCCGTGTTCTCTCCAACAGTGAAACACGGCATATATGAGCCGTCAACAGGTCTTGGACGGCTTGACGCCGCAATTGCGGCTATTTTGCTTGTATCAACATCTTTCAAAAGTTCTTCAATAAGCGTGTGCAGCTGTGCTGTGTGGTGAAACACAGCGTCACTCTGACGAAGTCCGAGCTGACCTTCTTTTACGGGAAGAAGTTTTTTCTGCTGAACCATTTCGCCCGTTTTGCTGTCGTAAAGGGCGGTTGATGTTGTGTAATTTGAAGTGTCAATTCCGAGAAAAAGGCTCATATCACTTCTCCGACTTTCCCGAAAATTCACGGGAATATGTGCCGAGAATACCGTTTACAAATTTGCTCTCGTCGATTGTATATTTCTTGGCAAGTTCAACAGCCTCGTTGATTGAAACGCTCTGCGGAACATTGTCGAGATACTTCATCTCATAGATTGCAAGGCGAAGAATAGCAAGCGACGGCTTTGAAATCCTTGAAAGAGTCCAGCCCTTTTTCAGGTGGCTTGCAATGATTTCGTCAATCTCCTCATGCTTGTCCTCAATGCCGGAAACTACAGCCTGAGCATATGCGCAAACACCGCCTACAAACATTTCCGAATTATCATCTATTGTTTCTTCAAGAGGCTCATCGTCAAAAGACTTTGAGAACAAAAGCATAAAAGCCTGCTCTCTCGACTCACTTCTTGTAAGATTAACCTCTTCCTCAAAAATATCATTAACTTCAATATCATTAGTTACATTGTTCATTTCATTATCCATATTAAGCCCAACTTTTCGTTAAATTAATTTAATAAAGGTAGTTATTATCATCAAGATTATACCATAACTGAAATTGAATGTAAATAAGAATTGACAAAGATATCTGTGACAAATCATTTGAATTTCGGAAATTTCTTTCTGAATAACTCTTCAATAATTTTAGTGCTCTCATCACAGCCGAATGTATCGGACTTTATGCACAAATCGTAGTTATCTGCATTGCCCCATTCGGAAGATGTAAAGTATTTGCAATGGTCGGCTCTTTCACGGTTTACCTTTCTGACCTTTTTAAGAGCATCGTTTACGGAAAGATTATCCCTTTTGGAAATTCTCTCTGCCTCGGTATTTTCATCGGCTGATACAAATACATTGAATGTATGCTTTTTGTTTTTGAGAATCTCGTTTGCAAGTCTGCCGACTATTACGCAGGATTCATTCTGTGAAATGGTTTTTATTACATTTTTTTCACGGTTAAAAAGGCTTTCGACATTCGGCATATTTGCGGTATCAAGCGGTCCGCCGTACCACGCAAAGAAATCGTGAAGTAAAGGATTTTTAATTGTCTGTTCATTCTTTTCAATAAAATCAGGAGAATAGCCGCTCTTCTCAACAACAAGTTTTATCAGCTCGTTATCGTAATACTTAAACCCAAGACTTTCGGCAAGTGCCTTTGCAATCTGTCTGCCGCCGCTGCCGTATTCCCTTGACACGGTGATTACATATGTAGGATTCTGCTCATCATCAGTTTTTTCATCAACCTGAACGGACGGAGTCTTTTTAAGAAGTTTATCTCTGTATTTTCCGAAAGCTTTGTTGATAATGCCGAGAATAAATCCGACAAGAAATGCCGCAATTACTGTTCCTGCACCGACACTGCCAAGGCTGTGAATCATAATCAGACAAGCCGCTGCCGACACTACCACCATAGTGATATCAAAACCCATTTTTATCTTTGAAAATTCGATTTTTGTAACCTGTGAAACAGCAGACATTACACCCTCGCCTGCGAGCGGAATAACATCGGCAGGAAGATACAGAAAAATTCCGACTGCGACAATAACGGAGCTTGCAAGCACCATTAAGATTCTGACAATAAGATTATCGGGTGTCGGAAAGAATGATGCAAGGTAGTTGCAGAATGTTGTAAAATAGCCGAAGATAACGCCTACGGGAATCTGCAAAAGGGTTATTAATTTAAAGTTTTTGCGAAGTAACAAAAACTGAATGAACACAAGAACAATGTGGAATATGATTGTTGCCTTGCCCATTTCTATGCCCCATATGCAGGTCATTGTGTATGGGATTGAGCTTACGGGAGATACACCGAGATTTGATTTTACCGAAAGTGCAATTCCGATTGTCATTATAAAAAGACCGATAAAATACATCGGCAATCTGATTTTCATATTTTTTAAATTCATTACATAACTTCCTTTTCAAAATGCTTTGTCATATTTTCATACACTTTTGCAAGCAGACTTTGGAACACTTCCGTTTCTTCTTCTGAAAAGCCGTCTGTTGCAATACTTTCTACGCTGTCAAATTTTTCATTGAGATATCGGACATACTCTTTTCCCTTATCGGTGAGAAAAACATAGAGTGACCTTCTGTCGCCGCCAAGAGATTTCCTTGCGATATAGCCTTTGGTTTCCATACCACGCAAAATCACGGTTATGGACGCAGGCTCAATGTGACAGCCTGCCGCAATATCCTTTTGTACACAGCCGTTATGGTCTTTTAGGTAATCGAGTATTTTCGGCTGACCCAATGTAAGTCCCGATTCTTTGATACTGCCGAGAAGTGCCTTTTGCACAAGCATATGGTCAGACATCAGCAGATAGTGAATTGACTCTTTCATACACAACCCTCTCTTTAATAGTTTTAATTCTAATTGTTATAATTCTAATTATATATCCGTTTAAATCGATTGACAAGTTTCCGGAAAAATTTCAGCCTATTGCGCAGTATTCTTTGTGAACATAGGAATATTTTTATGCATAAAAAAAGCAGAGGACACTATGCCCTCTGCTAATTTCATGCCCCTATTACCGATATATCGTCATAATCAACCTCATAATGAGTAACCACGGCATCGTCAATAATCAGAACAGATGTATCGTCAAGCTGAGATTTCGGAACAATTACCGATACACCTTGGTCGCTTATATAGCAAAGGCACTCGGAAAATCCTTTTGCCTTAACAATGCTTTCAATGCTGTCCTGAATTGTAAAGGTTTTGAGAAGCTCTTCAACATTCTTTTCAGCCTCACTTTTGTCGGCATCAGACGAGCTTTCAAGATTGAAAATTTCTTTTGCATCATCAATTATTTTATCCTGAGTTGCCTGCCGCTTTGTCCTTTCGGCTGAAAAATAGCTTTTGCTCTCGTTTGAAAGTGCCGCCGTCTGCTGTACCTCATCATCCGACGCCGAAGCGGTTGCACTGACATATGATGCCGCTCCGAGTTCTTTGGCACTTTGAGGAGTTTTAGCTCCCGAAAGCTGCCAGTTTATGTACACTGCTGCCGAAAGTGCAAGCACAAGTGATGCAAAAACGATATATTTTTTCTTAGATTTCATATTGCTCCCGACCTTTATTCTGATAATTTTGTAATACATACTTTTGCTGTTGAAATATCAAGCGCTTTTGTGACTGCATCGGTGACACGCTCAACCACAACAGGATCATCACCGCCTTCACACACTACAAGCACTCCTCTTATCAAAGGTTCAATTTCCTTTGTTTTTGTGGTGCTGTTGTCAAGATAAACATATTCAACGGAATTTTCCATTGTAAGCAAAACTTCCGTCTTGCCTGCTCCCTCAATTTTTGAAATCACCGTCTGCAAATCATTTTCTATTTTTGTGCTGTATGTTTTTACGGAAAACGCCTCATCTCCTTTTCCTGATGTCAAAGAACCGAAATCAACCCAGTTTGAAAGAAATATTAAACCTATGCCGATAAGACCGACAACGATTATAATATTTCTTATTTTTTTACTGTCGAGCATTGATTTCAGCTTTGAACTTGTTTTGTCTTCCATAATTCACTCCGTCATAATGTTTGGTGTAATTCCGAAATTGTCATAAACAATTGACGATACAAGATTTGTGTACCGAACAAATTCTTTGTCTATATATATGCTGATTGACGCTATGATTATGCCGTTGTTTTCAACTCTGCTCAAAATTATGTCACACGATTTGATTGTTATATTATTCTGTAAAAGAAGATTTTTTAATGCAGTTTCAAGATTTATCTCCGTCTGCTTTATAACGGCATTGCTGTATGCCTCATCATCGGTTGATATTTCTTTTGCAGAATTTTGATTTTCTTCAACATTAGTATTAATTGATGACACGGCATTTTTCACTGGAACAACCATACAGCAGATAATAAACGTTCCTAAAACAAGGCTGATGATTTTCTTTGTACTGCCGTCTGTTACGAAAGTTTGAACAAGTGAACAAATTAACGCAGACGCACACATTACAACAACAACCGTAAAAAGTCCGCTCATGATGAACCTCCGCCAAGCATAATTACTGCCGCCGTTGAAAGAATGTAAATTGACATAATGCACAGCAAAACAGCTATGAGAGTTGAAAACACAGACGATATGTTTTCAAGCAGTTTTGCCGGACCGTTTAGATTGAGAACCTCTGCCGTTGATTTGCCGATCCAAAGGGTGAACATCCACATTACCCCCTGCAAAATCACAGGCATAAACACAATTGTAACGGACAGAATCACTATTATTCCTATTCCCGATTTTAAAAGTCCGATACTGCCCTGAACTACCTTGTAGGCATCCGAAAGTGCCGAACCGACTATCGGGATAAATGAATTGAGGGTAAACCTTACAGCACGGGTTGAAACATTGTCAACCGAAACGCTTATAAGCTGTCTGAATGTCAGCACGGCTGTGAAGATTGTCATAGCAAAGCCCAAAAGCCACTTTACACTCTTTGAAATCATTGACATAAAACCTCTGAGATTTACGGACGGCGATACGGAGGATGTTATTGACAGACCGAGGAACATATTGAGCAGAGGAACGATTATTTTTGATGAAAGCTGTGACACACCCTCCCCTGCCCCTATCATCACGGCATAGTATGATGCCGAACCTGCCACAGAACCCGAGCTTGCCATAATTACAGCCATAACAGGCACATATGCAAGCATTATATTTGATGCGGTGCAGATTACCGAACCTGTTGATGCAATGACTCCGACAGCGGGAACTACTGCGGCACAGGTTATACAGAGCGTTGCGGTTATATTCAGCGAGTTTGAAATATCACAGGAGAGCGAACCGTTGTAGGCGCTGATTACGGAACAGAGCAAAAGCAGGGCGGTTATATTGACAAGACCTTTGAGCGGTGAAGAAATGTTGCCGAGTGCAAGCGAGAGGATTTCGCCCATTACATTTTCAAAAGACAGGTTAGCAAGCTTTGAAAAATCCCCCAAATCAACGCCCATATTCTGAAGGCTTTGTTTTATATCGTCGGACAGCGAATCAAAAACATTTGACATATCATAAATCATTTCACCTTCTTCAGCGTTTGCACAGACACATGAAAGGGCGATAAGCACAAACACGACAGTAATTATTACAACACTTTTTTTCACTTCTTCACCTCAATTGCCTGCAAGTGACAACACGGTTTTTAAAATATCCGAATAAAGCGGAAGTGCCGTTACCGTAACCATAATTTTTCCGGCAAGCGAAACATTTGACGCAAGCGACTGACTGCCCGAATCCTTGCAGGTATTCACGGCGAACTCGGTAACAAGGCATATTCCGATTGATTTCAGCAAAATTACTATGTAGTCAATGCTTATTCCCGATGACGCTATGATTTGATTGATTGTTGTAACGATAGCCGAAACCTGAGTAAGCACGCCGATTAAAATAATAACGGAACAGCTTATACCGAGCATTACGGAGATTTCCGCATTTTTAGGTTTGAGCATTACACAGATTATTACGGTCACAACGGCAAGTACGGAAATTGACAGAATATTCATATTAAAAACCGAAAAGCTGTTTTATTGTGTTGAACAGAGTGCTGATTTGCGTTATTATCAGCGTCAACACAACTATAAGTCCGGCAAGCGAGGTCAGCATTGCCTGCTCCTCTCGACCGCTTCGTATGAGAAGTTGGGTAAGAACCGCAACAATTATGCCGACAGCGGCAATTTTGAAAATAAGCTCAACATCCATTACTACCTCTAAATCATCATGAGGGCGATTGCACTTCCTGCAAAAAATCCCATTGTTTTATATAGCTTTGATTTTTTTGTTATGGCATCACGGGCTGATGAAAGTTGTTTTGAAAATGACACCTCGTAGAGTTCAAGATGTTTTAACTGCCCCTCTGTATCGGTTTTTCCGAGCTGACCTCCGAAATCGTTCAGCATTGAAATGTCGGATTCTGAAAGCGGTATTTCAGAAGATAATCGTTTTACCCTTTCAAGCCACAATTCGTCAAAAGGTCTGTCACATTCTGAAAAAAGCAATAAATCAAGGCCTGAATTTTCTGCGCAGAAATTAACCAGAGTGAAGATATCATCACCGCTGTAGCGAAGATTTGTTGCAAGCAATGATATAAATTCCGTGAATGATTTCAGAAAATCTCTGCGTTTGTATAACCTGCCCGACAAAACAAAACCTATCATTGTACCCGTGCAGACAACAAGCAAACATCCTATGAGTTTAAACGGCAAAGTTGTCACCTACCTGCGATATTTTCACAATTTCACCTGCGTGGGTTCGATTTGATAGAAACACAAGCGTTTGAAATGCCCCTGTTTTCATGAGAGAAACCATGTTTGCTTTCTGTTTCAGTTCGTATTCATTTGCACAATGCGTTGATGAAATTATCCGAACTCCGCAGTTGACCGACTTTTCAACGGCATAGATATCTTCTTTTGAGCCGATTTCATCGCAGATAACAATTTCGGGAGCCATACTGCGGATTGCGTGAAGCATTGCCTCGCTCTTGTTATATGAATCATAGACATCGCACATTCCGATATCATTCTGAAATTTACCCGATGCCGTGCCTGCAAGCTCTCCTCTTTCATCAATCAGGGCAACATTCTTCTTGCCCTTGGTTGACAAAAGTCTTGCAAGGTCGCGAAGTACGGTTGTTTTTCCGCTGCAAGGTGCTCCGCATATGAGAACACCTCCCGAAACGGCAATTATCTTATTATAAAGGGAATCCGCACAACCCTTATGCTCCCTTGCTATGCGGACATTGATTGATGTTATGTCACGGATATTCACGATTTTTCCGTTGTTTACAACCGCTGTTCCGCAGATTCCTGCCCTGTGACCGCCGTACATTGTGACAAAGCCGTTTACAATTTCGTTCTGTCTGTTATACACGGAGTAGTTGCAGATGTTGTTGAAGGTATCGACAATATCGGCTTTTGACACAACCGCCATTGCACCGTTAAGGATTGTGTTGCTAAGTCCGCCGTTTTGCGTTAGATAGTATGTATTGTCGGGACAGACAAGTGCAAGCGGTCGTGAAAGCCGCAATCTGATTTCCTGAACCGAATCGGCTAATTTAGGTACAAGCGGTAAAAGTCTGCGTGAAATATTCTTGCAAAGGCAGTTGAGTGCCGCAGTAAATCTCTTTTCGTTTTGTTCAGCAAGCATATTTTAAATTCCTCCCAAAAGAGTTTGTACAATAAATACTATGCAGACAAGCACCGCCATATGTCAAAAGGGCATAAAAAAATCCTCCGACATAAATCGGAGGATTTAAATTGTTTTATTTGTTTTTAATTTCACTAAAGAAAGCCTTATATTCTTCATCGGTGTAATCACCTGTAAAATTCATATTGCCGTCAGTGATTTCAACATTTATATACGGGTTTGAAACAGTCTTTCCGTTAATAACAAACCGAACAGCAGAACCGATATTATTTTTAGTGTAGTCTGCAAACTTATCAGTTCCGTCAGCTGTAAGCTTCATATTTAACACCATACCGTTAATATCATCAAGCAAACACACATACTCGATTTGAGATGACTCAATAATAACTTTGTTTTCATCTTCATTATCACGGATTTCTACATTGGTCGGATTATAAATTTTCGGCAATTCAGCACTTGATGTCTGAGTTGTTTCATTAACTGATGTTGAAACCTGAACAGTTGTATTTTCAGCAGAAGTATCGTTACTTTTTACATTTCCGCTGCAAGCAGATAATGCAACAGCAAGTAAAGTTACAACAGCCAAAATTAAATATTTTTTCATTTTAAGTACCCCTTTCGCCATAATTATACAACAGCATATATACAGTGTCGAGTATTTACTGTAACTACTCCATTGACAGCATTTCTTTTAATTCTTCTTCGGAAATTATTGTAACACCTAAGGTTTGAGCTTTAGTGAGTTTACTTCCGGCATCTTCGCCTGCCAAGACATATGAAGTCTTTTTTGAAACTGACGAGCTTGTTTTGCCGCCGTTCTGTTCAATGAGTTTTGAGGCTTCACTTCTTGTCATAGTCGGAAGTGTGCCTGTGAGGACAAAGGTTTTGCCTTCAAAAAGACCGCCTGTATTTTTCGGCTGAGAGGGTTTCATTTTCAGACCGAGTGATTTAAGGTCTGCAATAAGCTCCTTTGTACCGTCAAGTGAAAAATAATTTTCAAGGCTTTCTGCCATAACAGCACCGAAACCGTCTATTTTTTCAAAGTCCTCAGCCTTTGCGCTCATAATATCGTCAATTGTTGCAAAGTTTTCGCAGATTATCTTTGCGGCTTTAAGACCTATGTTACGGATTCCGAGAGCAAAAACAAGTCTGAAAAGTTCGTTTTCTTTTGATTTTTCTATTGAAGAAATAAGATTTTGAGCAGATTTTTCAGCCTTGCGTTCAAGGTTTGAAATATCTTCTGCTTTAAGTCTGTAGAGGTCGGCAGGAGATTTTACAAGTCCTTCGTCTGAAAGCTGTTCGAGAATTGCAGGACCGAGTCCGTCAATATCCATTGCGTCACGGCTTACAAAGTGAATAAGATGTCTTGTAAGCTGAGCGGGACAATCTGTGTTTGTACAACGGATTGCCGCCTCTCCCTCATCATGTGTGACTGGGTTACCGCAAGACGGGCATACTGTCGGGAACTCAAAGGGAACGGCATTTTCAGCGTGTTCTTTAACGGAAAGAACTTCGGGAATAATCTCGCCCGCTTTTCTGATTATAACCGTATCTCCTACGCAAATGCCTTTTTCATCTATAAAATCTTTATTGTGGAGTGTGGCACGGCTTACTGTTGTTCCGGCAAGAAGTACGGGTTCAAAGTTGCCTACAGGAGTAAGCACACCTGTTCTGCCGACATTGATTTCGATATTGAGAAGTTTAGTAGACTTCTCCTCGGGCGGATACTTATATGCCTCTGCCCATTTAGGATATTTTGCGGTACTGCCGAGAAGTCGGCGGCTTGCAAAGCTGTCAACCTTGACAACCGCACCGTCAATTGCATAATCAAGCTCTCCACGCATATTTCCTATGCGCTCAATTTCCTCAATCACCTCGTCAACATTATCGTAAACGCTGTAAAATGCAGTCGGAAAGCCGAGTTCCGTAAGATAGTCAAGCCCCTGAATATGGCTTTCAATCGTCATTCCTCTGATTTGCTGGATGTTGAACACGAATATATCAAGACTTCTCTGAGCGGTTATTTTTGCATTTTTCTGACGAAGTGAACCTGCGGCGGCATTTCGTGGATTTTTAAAGGTTTTTTCCTCGTTTTCTTCCTGTCTGCGGGTGAGTGCGTCAAACGAATTGAACGACATATACACCTCACCACGAACCTCGAGATATTCGGGTGCATTCGGAATACGCTTTGGCAGACTTTTAATTGTCATAAGATTTTCGGTTACATCTTCACCTACAGAACCATCACCACGGGTTGAACCTCTTACAAAAACACCGTTTTCATATTCGCATGATACGGAAAGACCGTCAAACTTCGGTTCAACAACATAGCGTACATTTGGCACAGTTTCTCGCACTCTTGCGTCAAATTCACGAAGCTCTTCGTGTGAAAAACTGTCGTGAAGGCTTTCCATTACAACCTCATGAGTAACGGGAGAAAATTTTTCTCCTGCATTGCCGCCGACTCGGTTTGTCGGTGACATAGGCGACTTAAGTGACGGAAATTCCTTTTCAATATTCTCAAGTTCACGCAGGAGCATATCGTAATCGTAGTCGGAAATTTCCGGTTCATCCTGATTGTAGTAAAGGTTGTTGTGGTATTCAAGCAGTTTTGTAAGCTCTTTGGCACGGTTCTGTGCTGTTATAAAATCCATTTTGGTTTCCCCATATCATAAATTTATCGGTAAAATAAGTATCTGCACCTGTGTTTAAAATATTACCTGTTATTAACCTGTGAAGTTCCTTTTTCACGGAGGAAGGTTGATTCAAGGTCTGCAAGGTGAAGCTTTACGGCAAGCGGATATTTGTCATATGCCTGACTGATTGTATTGCTGTTTTTGTCACCAAATTCACCCATATGCCAACGAATTGCCATAGCCTCATCAATTTTAAGGTGCATTTTGCGTTCAATGAGAAAAACTGACTTTTCGCCGTGACCGTATGGGAACTGATCTTCAATTGCATAGTAGGGAACTTTTTCCCACTGACCTGTTTTTTCATTCTTAACATTTCTGCTTGAAACCTTGTAGAACTGTGCCTTGCACAAATCGTGAAGGAGTCCGCAGATTGCAAAGCTTTCAATGTTGTCGGTTTCTTCATCGTAGTGCTTTTCCATCATTGTATTGAACACGCTGACTGAATGCATAACAAGACCGTTTTCACAAGCGCAATGATATTTTGAACTTGCGGGAGCTGTGAAAAAATCGGTTCTCTTCAGCCATTCAAGCAGTTCATCTGCACCCTGTCTTGTTATGTATTTGTTATAGATTTCAATAAATTCTTCCTGTGGCGTCATATTATTCCTCCTCATTTTACTGTATTTTTAAAAAGGCAACAGCAGATAATCTGCCGTTGCCCTGCATTAAAAGTTCAAAAGATTTACTTTGCTGAAGTTGTAGCTGTTTCCGTAGCTGCCTCGGTTGCTGCCGCTGTAGTAGCCTTTGCAGAACCGTCATCCTTTGTGTAGAGAATATCGTTGAGCTTAAGTCCGTCCTTTTCAACCGAATAAGCAACATCCATTTCAACTTCATCTGTATAATAATACTTTATGATAATTGTATTATTTTTGATTAAATATGTACCCTCAGCTTTGATTGAATCGGACTGGTTAATTTCAACAGTACCGTCATCATTGAACTTATAAGTCATCTTTGCGTAACCGTTGTCATATGTCCAAGTTCCTGTAACTTTATCGTTTGCCTTAAAGTCTTTGTCAACTTTAAGTTCAGGCTTAACAACACTTCCTGACTTGAGGTCAACTTTTGTAGTTGATGATGAAGTTGAAAGCTCAAGAGTTCTGCCTGTGAACATATTACCTGAAACAGTATAGTTGCAGCTTGTCTGACTGCCGTTGAGAACCATTTCAAGAGTCTGATTTCCTGAATCGTCTGCTGAAACTGTGTATGTACCGTTCCATGACATTGTACCTACTGTGTAATCAAGTGTACCGTCATTGTTAAATGTGTAATAAACATCAAAATTAGCAGCCTCATCACTTGACGATGTATCGCTTGTAAGTGGAACAGTTTCAATCCATGTTCCTACAATGCTTGTGTCAAAAAATGCTTTGATTACAAAAAGAGTAATAGCAGCAGCCGCAACAATCACTATTCCAATGATGATGGGAAGCTGAAGTAATTTCTTATTCTTTTTTGGAGCAGGAGCCATTTTGATAACAACGGAGTCTGATACTTCTTCGGTATTCAGAAGCGTATCTTCATTGTTTTCTGTCGGTTCTGTAAGCTCTGCAGTATTTTCTGTGGTTTCTGATGTTGTATCTGTGTTGGTGCTTTCTGCCTCATTTTCAGAAGCTAAAAATTCTTTATTCTCGTCCAACTGTGATACCTCCTTATATTTTGTCTCATTAACTTCTATCATACTATAAATATGAAAGAAAATCAACTATTTTATACTGTTGCAATGCAGATTTACTTATTTAAAATACATATAAAGCTGACATTTAAGAGTTCCGTTGTACAGCTTACGGCGTTTATCCGCTTTTCTTCCGAAGATTTTTTCAAAATCATCGTCAGGACTGATTATTGTGTAACTCTTGCCATTCATTCTTTTAAAATGTTCACCCATAACCGCATACAGCTTTTCAGCTGATTTTACATCAAGCAATCGTTCGCCGTATGGTGGATTTGTGATGATTGTCTGAAAACCGTCCTCAAGCTGAAAATCTTTAATGTCACGGTTTGCAAAAGTTATTCTGTCGGCAACACCGGCAATTTCCGCATTTTTCTTTGCTATTGCAAGTGCGGAATCATCAATATCGTAGCCTGTCGCTCTAAAAGTTGAATTGTGGCGAATTTTTTCCTTTGAGGTTTCTCTCGCCTTTTCAAAAACATCTTTCGGGACACAATTCCAGTGTTCGCAAGCAAAATATCGGTTAAGCCCCGGAGCGATATTCAGTGCTTTCATTGCTGCCTCAATGAGGATTGTACCGCTGCCACACATTGGGTCTGTAACAAAATGATTTGCTCTTACTCTTGATAGCTCAACCATTGCAGCGGCGAGAGTTTCTTTTATAGGAGCGTCATTTGAATCGGCTCGATAACCTCTTTTGTGCAAACCTGCTCCCGAAGTGTCAAGCATTATGCTAACTTTGTTATGAAGAATAAGAAACTGAATCTGATGCGGAGCACCTGTTTCATCAAACCAAGGGAGCATATATTTCTGTGAAAGGCGGTCTGCAACCGCTTTTTTGACGATTTTCTGACAATCGGGAACACTCATAAGGTCAGAATCAAGGCATCTTCCCTTTACAGGAAATGCCTCGGAAATTCCTATATAACTTTCCCACGGAATTGCTTTTACTCCTTCAAACAGTTCATCAAAGCTGTGAACCTCAAATTCATCAAGTAAAATGAGAATTCGTTCCGCATAGCGTGAGTTTATGTTTGCAAGTGCAAGAGTTGACCAGTCGCCTGTAAAGGTTACTCTTCCGTTTTCGGCATTGACATTTTCAACACCAAGATACCTTAGCTCGTTTGCACAAAGTCCTTCAAGACCAAATATGCAGGGAGCGGAAAATTTCATATTCATACTTTTCTCCGTTTTTATATCACATTCATTTGAAATAATATTAACCGGCTGTTTTATAGGGATACAGACACAAAAAAAACAGGGTATCGGAATTAACCGATACCCCATGCTTTTAAGAATCAGTCGGTTGTTGGTTCGAGCAAACCGTAGTTGCCATCTGCACGCTTGTAAACAACATTGATTTCATCGGTTTCGGAATTGATAAACATAAAGAAGTTATGGTTTACCATATTCATCTCAAGAATAGCCTCATCAACAGTAATTGGTTTAACAAGTACATGCTTTTTACGAACTATTCTGTAATCATCATCCTCCGGTTCATCAGCCTGAGGAGCTTCCATGATTAAATCTTCAATACCTGCAGATTTAATTTTCTTTTCAAGTCTTGTTTTGTTCTTGCGAATCTGACGCATAAGAACATCACAAACCTTGTCAAGGGCATCGTTCATTTCGGGCATTGTGCTTTCGGCACGATAAATCATACCGTTGTCACGGATTGTAATTTCTACAGTCTGACGATTCTTTTCGAGGGTGACAACTACATTGACAGAAGCGTCCTCTGAGAAAATACGATTAAACTTTGAAAGCTTTTTCTCGCATCTTTCCTTAAAGTTATCTCTGAGGTTTACTTTTCTTGCTGTGTAGGTGATTTTCATAAAATCTGCCTCCCTTATATTATATTTTTATTTTCTGCCGTTACCGTTGCCTCTGCGGCTGTAGCCACGGCTTTCTCCGCCACGCTTAAGGGCAGACATCTTATCCTCGCTTGTCTGCTTGAACTTTGACATCATATCCTCAAACGAAGAGGGAGCATTTCTGCGTGAACTCTGCCACTCATAATCACCCGGGGATGTTACGGGCGGAGCGGGCTTGTATGGCTCTCTGCTTCTGTGATTCTGTCTTTGAGGTCTGTCAGAACGCTTTCTCTGCTGTTGCTGCTGCTCTTTTGGAAGAGCCTGTTTCATTGACAGGCTGATTTTTCCGTCATTGAGTGCAAGCACCTTTACCTTTACTTCTTGTCCGATTTTTACATAATCACTGATTTCATTGATGAAGGTAGGTGCAACCTCTGAGATGTGTACCATACCGGTTTTTGAATCCGGCAAATCAACAAATGCGCCGAATTTTGTAATACCTGATACTTTGCCTTCCAGAATCATTCCGACTTCAATAGCCATATAAATTTATTACCCCTTAAAATTATTTCTACCCTTTTATTCTCCGGCAACATTGATGAAAATTCTTTCACCGTCACCGACATAGCCTAATTCATCTTTAGCTATTTTTTCAATGTATTTTTTGAGATCGTCACCTTTGTAGTTTTGAACCTTTTTTAGGTACTGTGACTGAATCTCCACAACACTGATTTGTTGCTGTAAATCCGTAAGCTCTGACTTTTTCTCAGCAATCTGAACATTCTGATTGATGATTGTAATTACGGCATAAAATACAAAACCGATAACTGCAAGATATATCAAAATGTATCTTCCCTTTTTACGCTTTTTCGGAGTTATCTCCTTGATTTCGTTTTCTTCGGTCTGCTGAGAAACTGCAGTGCTTTTTTTTTCTTTCTTTGTGCTTTTTTTCATTTTTTAAAACTATCTGCTTTCTCTACTGAGTTATTATCATTGTTTCTAAATATACCTTTATTCTTACTCACATTATACAATATCTTGTTGCTGTTTTTCAATAGCTTTTTGAGATTTTTTTTAATTTTTCGGGAAATTTTCACACAAAGTCTTTTGCTGAAACAAATCAACGGACAATAGACAAGTGACAGAAGGCGACCCATGGTAAGTCTGCAAACCAAAAATCCCATAATTGAGCCGAACATTACAAATACTCTGACAAATCCGAGCATATATGCCGCCGAGAAAATGAACAGATTTAGTGACACTATGAACACATAGATAAAGTCAAGAGCGAAAACGGAAATTTTGCTCCTGCAAAATGTCATTCTGATAATTTTAAATATATCATAAAGCAGACCGGCAGCTGCTCCGAATATCAGCGAATACAGAAAAGCCATTGATTGCTGTGCAAAAGTCAGTTCCAAAATTACACCTACTTAAAGAGCTTTGAAAGCTTTGATTTTGACGCACCGTTGCCGAGGTACTGCATTGCGTTGATTTTGCCGTCAATGGACACATCGCCTGTTTCAAGATTCAGCTTGTCAATGTGAAGATTTTCGCCCTTGATTACAAGGCAGCCACAAGAGGTTTTGACCGAAACGGTTTCTTCATTGAAACCCGACACATCTTCCGCTCCCGTCATCACAAGTTTTCCTCTGTTATCAAGCATTATGGTGTGATTCTTAGCCTTTGGCATTTCTTGCATAAAAAAACCTCCGTACAAATTAGTTATCAATAATTTATACGGAGAAATGAATAAAATTATTCTTTATATTTTGGAGAATAAAATCAGACAACCGCCTCATACATTGTTGCGGCATCTTCCTTGCGGACAACCTCTTTTACCTCTGTTACCTTAACTTTTACACTTTTTGTACCGAGTGTGATTTCAATTACATCGCCAACCTTAACATCGTATGATGCACGGGCAACCTTATCGTTTACGGTAATTTTGCCTGCATCGCAAGCCTCATTTGCAACAGTTCTGCGTTTGATAAGTCTTGAAACCTTTAGATATTTATCGAGTCGCATATATACACTTCCTTTCAATAAAAAAACAGGGTAATGATACACAGCGTACCATTACCCGAAAAGAAAACGAATTACTTGTTTACAACATCCTTGAAGCCCTTGCCGGCCTTGAATGCAGGAACCTTTGAAGCAGGGATTTCAATTGACTTACCTGTTCTTGGGTCACAACCTGTTCTTGCGTTTCTCTGACGCTGCTCAAATGTACCGAAACCGGCAATCTGAATCTTTTCACCTTCAGCAACTGTGTTAATGATTGTTTCAATTGTTGATGAAACAGCCTTTTCAGCATCTTTCTTTGAAATGCCGCTCTTTTCTGCTACAGCAGCAATAAGTTCTGTCTTGTTCATAATAATAAACCTCCAATTTAATTCTTAGATAATTTAACTTCATCCCAAAGGGAATCGAGTACTGATAATGGTGCCGTTTTCATATCAATACCACGCTCATTTGCAAGCTTTTCGACTGATGAAAAACGGTCTGTGAATTTATCGCAGGCATCGTAGAGTGCGTGCTCACTGTCAATATTAAGGAATCTTGCGACATTTACTGCTGAAAACAGAACATCACCGAGTTCTTCACGCTGATTTTCTGTATCGTTATTTTCAATAGCCGCCTTGAGTTCATTACATTCTTCAAAAAGTTTATCAAGAGCGCCGTCAACATTTTCCCAGTCAAAGCCAACCTTGGCAGCTTTCTGCTGGATTTTTGTACTTCTCATAAGTGACGGAAGTGCCTTTGACACGCTGAGAATTGCCTGAGTTTGAGTTTTCTGAGATTTTGTTTTCATCTTGATTGCATCCCAGTTTTTGAGAACCTTTTCGGTTGTATCAGCCTTGACATCACCGAAAACATGCGGATGACGGATTATAAGCTTTTTGCAGATTCCGTCACAAACATCGTTAATATCAAAAGTTCCCTGCTCGCTTTCAATTTCAGCATGAAGTGCAACTTGAAGAAGAACATCACCGAGTTCCTCTTTGAGCAAATCAAGGTCATCGGTATCAATGGCCTCAACAGCCTCATAAGTTTCCTCAATAAAATTTGAACGGATTGATTTGTGAGTTTGTTCTCTGTCCCACGGACAACCGTCGGGAGCACGGAGAATCTTTACTATTTCAACAAGGTCATTAAAATTATAATTTTCTTTTTCTGTAAATTTCATCCGTGACATCTCCGATAAATCTTATATAAAAACAGTTTTTGAAATAAGTTGCGTAAATAACCGCAACAGATATATATTTTACCTAATCAGTCCAAATTTTTCAAGTGTTTTTGCGATTTTCTCACCTTTCGGCAAAAATTTCAGTTCTGTTGCCGTAAAAGCACGCAATATCAACAATACAGCAATATAAACGATAACCGCAACAATGATTGCAACTACGATAGAAATTGCAATTGACATTCTAGCAGAGCCGATAATGCCGTCCATAAGGTGATATACACCGAATGCAGACGCAGCACTTGCAAGAGCAGCAATAAGCGGTTTCACGGTTGTACCAAAGAGGTCAGGCTTGATTTTTGAATATCTGATAAGAAGATACATTCCGACAATTGTCATAATTGCGTATGTTATCATTGAACCGACTGTTGCACCCTGAACATTGATTTCGGGAACGCTTACAAACATCCATGTGATACCGATTTTAATAGCCATACAAACTGTGTATAGTTTCATAGGAAGGTCAACCCTGCCGATGCCCTGAAGCATACTGCATACAGGAGTTGATGCCGCACCGAAGATTGTTGTGACACCCATAATTAAAAGGATTCTTCCGCCGACATCTGTAATAAGCGGATCGTTATACACAAGTCCCATAATCGGGAACGAAAGTGCCATCATACCGAGAGCCATCGGGAATGTAAAGAGCATTGTAAGGCGGATGACAGTTTCGATTGACTTTTTGAGTTCGTCCTTGTTTCCCTTTGTCCATGCACTTGTAACATTCGGCATAGCACTTGAACCGAACACCTGAGTTACGGCGGTTACAAGCTGAAGGAATGTGAGGGCGGCTGAGTAACAACCCCAAAGGCTTGTGTGAATTGTTTTAGTATCGGCATAGAACATATCGGCTGTGAAATACTGACTGTACTGTGCCTGCAAAGCTTGCGGATTTGTTTCAATCATATTGAGCAGAACACGCTGAACGATAACCTGATCAATAAGAGAACCGACACTCATAATGAGTGAACCCATTGCAACAGGGATGGCTGTTCTGAGAATTTTATTGAAAGTTTCTCTTTTTGAACGAGCCTCAACAGAATTGAGATAATATTCCTCCGGAATACCGTCACCCTGAATTTTGAATTTAAGAATATAAAATACAAAAGATGCGGCACTGCCGAGCGTAATGCCCATAATTGCACCTGCAACTGAGAATGAAACGATTGTCTGGTAAGCCTCAGTCTGATTTGCAATGTAAAGTCCGAAAACTGTGCCTGACTCAGCATAAGAATTCATACCGAGGTGAGCAATGATGTAAGCGAGGAATGCACCGATAAACAGCTTGATTGTTGCCTCGATAATTTCCGAAACGGCAGTCGGAAACATATTGCGCTGACCTTCGTAGTATCCTCGGTAAATTGAAACGAGGCAACCAAATAATACCGTCGGAGAAAGGCAGAGCATACCGAGCAATGAATACGGTGACTCGATAATCTGAACATAGATAAAGCTTGCACCGACAAGAATTGCAAATGAAAGAATGCCGACAATAACGAAGAAAGGAATTGAAACCCTATGAATTTGTTTTACATCGTTAAATCGTTTTTGTGCCGTACTTTCAGATACAAGTCTTGAAATTGCTATCGGCAGACCGCCCGTTGCAACCGTGAAAATTACGACAAAAATTTCGTAGGCATTACTGTAAAGACCCAGACCGAAAGATGCAAAATTGACGGTTTCCGTTCCGCCTGCAACAGCCTGTTCAAAAGAAACACCTGAAAAAATGCCTGTAAGAATAACCTTGTCAAGAAGTCCGAAAACCTTGACAATTACCATGCTGAGAGTAAGAATTGCCGCACCTTTAACAAAGGTCTGAGAAGCATCTTTCTCAGCATTTGCAACGGCATTGTATTTTTTAGTTTTTAATTTAAACAAAAATAATCACCCGTAAATAAAAATCAAAGTTCAAAGTCATCTTCTGCACTGTCAACATCATCAATCTTGATACCGCAGATGTTGCAGAATACAGAATTTTTAGGAATAACAGCATTGCATCCGGGACATCTTCTCTGATCTTTTGCCACGGCAATATGTTCGTTTACAACATCAAGATTATCTTTTAAATCGGAAATTTCCGAAACGATAAGCTTAATCTGTTGTGAATTGTCTGTTCCGTGAACCTCAGTTTTGTATGTAAGAGCACCGAGTTCACGAAGCTTTTTGTTGATATCGCCTCTAATTTCAGCGGCAGTAATCTTGTGCTTTGAAACATCATAAACTGTTGACGCTTTCTGCGAAACAGCAGACGCACAGGCTTTTGCGTTGACAACTACATCGTCAAAGATTTCATCAAGTTTTCCCATATAGATCCAACCTTTCTAAAATTTTCTCGTAAGAGAATCTGTTTGTGAACATTATTTTTATTTTGTTCAACATATGACAATTTTATTTTTGCTTTCAATCGCATATGTCGTATTATAGCACTGTTGAGAGTAATTATCAACTGTGTTATTGACCATAAAACTGCATTATTCCTGACTTTCTTTGAATAAGTTCATCAAAACGGTCAATGTACTCGTAGGGATATTTGAAATTAAATATTCTTTCAAGATAATCGGGATTGTTGCGTTTCAGTTTTGTAACACCGCCAGAACCGCAGGCAAGGATTGTGTGGGTTTCGTCCATAACATAAACATTGTACAGGCTTTCAAAGCCTCTTTTTGACCAGCCGACATTTTCAAGATTACCGACCATTCTGCTCTGACGATACATATAGTACGGAATGTACTCGTTTTGTCCGAGAATATTCTGCGTGTATGCAAGCATTTCTCTTGCATCTCTCGCCTGTTGCAAATCAAGCGTTACTCCCTCGGTTGTAAGGCGGGACGCTCTTTTCATACAAAGCGTGTGAACCGTGATACATTCTGCGTTCAGTTTGACGATTGAATCGAGTGAATTTTTGAAGCTTTCGGGAGTATCAGTCGGCAGGCCTGCAATGAGGCCTGTGTTGATATTATCAAAGCCGCATTTTCTTGCAAGCTCAAAAGCGTCAAAAAACTGCTGAGCAGTATGCTTTCTGCCGATAGTTTTCAGCACCTCATCGTTTGTTGTCTGCGGATTTATGCTGATTCGGTCAACTTTATTTTCTTTTAAAGCAAAAAGTTTTGTGCTGTCTATTGTGTCGGGGCGACCTGCCTCAACTGTAAATTCACGGTAGGTTGACATATCAAAGCTTTTGTTTACTGTTCTAAGCACCGTATCAAGCTGTTCGGCACTCAGAGTAGTGGGAGTGCCGCCGCCGAAATATACGGCTTCAAGCCTTAAACCAAGCTTGTTTGCAATCTCGGCTGTCCGTTTAATTTCTTCGCATAATAGCTTTGTGTACGGTTCAATCAGCTTTTCAGCCCTTTCGATTGACGCCATTACAAATGAGCAGTAACTGCATCTTGACGGACAAAAAGGGATTCCGACATAAAGACTGAACGATTCGGGTTTTGAAAGTTCAAGAATTTTTCTTTCGTTATGCTCGGTTTCCCTTGACAATGCTGTTTTTTCATTGCTGACAAAAAAGTCGTTTAAAAACTTTTTCACAGCCTGTTCTTCATTTGATTCTTCGGCAAGTCGTCTTAAAAGCTTTACGGGACGAACTCCCGTAAGTATTCCCCACGGCTGTGTAAGTCTCGTAAAATCACAAAGAAGTTTGTACAAAAGCTGTGCCGAAACGAGTTCGTTGTCATCACCTGTTCGCTCTTTTGGGGCAGTTTCGGTCTTATCAAAAGAGCCGATTTTTACCGAAATTGTGATTTTATCCGAAACCTCCGTATATATATACGGAGGCTGTGTTTCTGAAAAATCTCTTATTACTGTTATTTTTTCATTTGGAAAGAAAAGCCTTGTAAGGTTTTCAAGTTCAAAATGAAAGTTGTGATTTTTTACATATAAATTCATATTAAAGAATCCTCATCAGCGGATTGTATTTTCTTTCGTGGCCAAGGGTTGTTGTAGGACCGTGACCGGGGATTACACGGTAATCGCCCTCAAGATTTTTGAGTTTTCTGATTGACTTTGCCATTTCGGCATCATCACCTGTTGGCAGGTCTGTTCTGCCGTAGGATTCGCAGAAAAGCGTATCACCCGAAATAATTGTGTCATCAAAAATATATGAACCGCAGCCGCTTGTATGTCCCGGAGTGGTGATATATTTGATTTTAGTGTTGCCGAGATTAAACTCGTCACCGTCTTTAAGCAGAATATCAGCTGAAAACGGTTTGAGTGAAAGTCTGTGCTTTTCGGTAAGATTGAGTGCAGGATTGCTGAGAAATTCGTTGTTTTTCTCTCCCGTAACAATCTTAGCGTCAAACTTTTCGGCAAGCTGTTTTGCATAGCTTATGTGGTCGTAGTGACCGTGTGTAAGAATTACATATTCAAGCTTTCCGCCGTTTTTCTCAATTTCGGAATTGAGTTCTTCATTCGGTGCACCCGGATCTGTTACAGCCATTTTGCCTGTTTCCTTGTCTATTAGCAGACAACAGTTTGTCATAAGAACCGTAACATTAAAAATTTTTACATCTATCATATTTTCAAATCCTTTGTGTTGATTTCAATAGTTACAGGGCCGTCATTCACGAGAGATACTTTCATATCGGCACCGAAAATCCCCTTTTCAACACGCTCAATTCCGTTATCGTGCATTTTTTTGCAGAAATATTCATAGAGCGGATTGGCTGTGTCGGGTCTTGCGGCTGCCATAAAATTGGGTCGTCTGCCGTGAGAACAGTCTGCACAAAGGGTAAAGTTTGAAATTACAAGCACGGAACCGTTTACATCTGCAAGAGCAAGATTCATTTTATCATTTTCATCTGTAAAAATTCTCAGCCCCGCAATTTTTGCGGCAAGTGCGTCGGCTTCCTTTTCGGTATCACCGTTTTCAACTCCGAGAAGAATAAGGAAGCCTGTGCCGATTTCGCCTACGGTTTTTGAATCGACCTCAACATTAGCCTCGGTAACTCTCTGTAAAATTGCTTTCATATTATAACCTCAATTACAGTCTTTTAACTTCAATAGTACCGTTGATGTCGGAAAGCTTTGAAATTACACCACGGAGGTGGTTTCTGCCCATAACATCAATTGTTGCTGTAACAACGGCAAGTCCGTTGCCTGCCTCTCTTGAATTGAGAGAGTGTATAAAAATGTGCATATCCGAAAGCTTGATTGTAACATCGGCAAGGAGTCCTGTTCGGTCGGTAGCGGTAATCTGGAGCGTACTTCTAAACGCTTCTCCAACCTTGTCTTCCCAGTAACAGCTTACCCATCTTTCGGGTTCTTCACTCTTGCTTATATCTTTCGGAACATTTGTACAATGTCTTTTATGAATTGAAACACCGTAACCTCTTGTAATGTAGCCGATAATATCATCGCCCGGGAGAGGATTACAGCATTTAGAAAACTTAACAAGAACATCGTCAGCACCCTCGATTACGACACCTGCAGATGCCTTTGGTCGCTTTACAGGAGCCTGCGGAACATCAATCTCTTCAATATTTGAAGCATAAGCCTTTTGATATTCCTCTTTAAGTCTTGGCATAATCTTCCAAAGCTGGATACCGCCGTAGCCTACTGCAGCATAGAAATCATCCATAGAATTATACTGCTTTTTAATCATCAGTTTCTGGAGAAAATCGGGATATTCTTCTTCGGAAAGATTGATTCCGTGACGCTTAAATTCCTTGTCAATCATCTGCTTGCCTTCGACAATATTCTCATCACGCTTTTCATGTTTGTACCATGAACGGATTTTAGACTTTGCAGATGCGGTTTTACATATATCAACCCATGCCCTGTTGGGGTGTTCTTCTTTTTGGGTTATGATTTCACAAATATCGCCTGTTTTGAGCTTGTAATCAATCGGAACAATTTTTCCGTTGATTTTTGCACCGACCATTCTGTGACCTACCTGTGTGTGAATGAGGTAAGCCATATCAATCGGAGTTGAACCCTGCGGAAGATTGAAAACATCGCCTCTTGGGCTGAAAACATAAACATCATTTTCCGTGAAGTCATTTCTGATATTTTTTGCAATATCGGTAACATCTTCAGCTTCAAGCTGGTCAAGAATCATATCCTTAACCTTTTTGATGTTCTCCTCCATCTTATCATTATTTTTACCGCCTGCGCCCATTCCAAGTTTATACTTCCAATGGGCGGCAATTCCGTATTCGGCGGTGTAATGCATTTCCCATGTTCTTATCTGAATTTCAAAAGGAATTGCGTTTTTGTCGAGTACGGTTGTATGGAGCGACTGGTACATATTCGGCTTAGGCATTGATATATAGTCCTTGAAGCGGTTAGGGATAGGCTTGAATATATCATGCACAACACCGAGAACATTGTAGCAGTCGGATACTGTGTCAACGATTACACGCACGGCAAAAATGTCAAAGATCTGATCCATTGTTTTGCCCTGCATATATGTTTTGCGGTAAATACTGTTAATACTCTTTACTCGACCGCTGATATACACACCGGGGATTGTACCCTCGGTTTTGGCGAGAATCTGATTCTTGATAGATTCAATAAACTTGTCACGACCCTCTTCGGTCATAAGAAGATCATCTTCGATTTCCTTATAGCCGATTGGATCGAGGTACTGAAGAGAACGATCCTCAAGTTCATCTTTTATGGTTTTAATACCGAGCCGATGAGCAATCGGAGCAAACACCTGCATATTTTCAAGTGATTTATCTCTCCTTTTTTGTTCCGGCATACAGTTCATTGTACGCATATTATGAAGCCTGTCAGCAAGCTTAATGATAATTACACGGATATCATCAGCCATTGCGATAAGCATTTTTCTTATATTTTCGGCTTGTTGCTGTTCACGGGTTGAGTACGGAATTTTTGAAATTTTTGTAACGCCGTCAATCAGCTTAGCAACATCCGCACCGAAAAGCTTTGTAACCTCTTCAAGTGTGACTCCTGTGTCCTCTACTGTATCATGAAGCAATGCACCGCAGACGGAATCGGTATCCATACCGAGCTCTGCAACAATACAGGCTACCGAAACGGGATGAAGAATGTACGGAATTCCCGATACTCTGCGCTGGTCACCGTGAGCTTTTTCGGCAAATTTATATGCCTTTTCGATTTTATCCATATCGTAAGTGTTGGCAGCAGATGCAGAAAGAATCTTTTTCAGTTCCGTAAAATCCTGATAGTGTGCAACATTTGAAAATTTACCCATCAGAATACCTCCCTTAATTTCTTGATAATCGGGGCTGATTCGAGGTCAACCCTGCCGTTTACGGGCAGGACTGAAATTTTTGAGGTTTTCATTCCCTCTGAAATTTCGATAAGCCTGAGTTCTCTCATAGCCTCAAGGATTACTTTAATTTTACCAAAAGACAGTCTGTTGTCAAGCATGTGAGCCAAAGTTGCGGTTTCAAAAGCATAACCGCCGTTGCTTTTCAGATATCTGTAAAGCAATGCAAAATCATTTCTGTCTGGCATTAAATCCGAAAGCTGTGAGCGGTCAAGCTGTTTTCCTCTGCAAAAATCCTCGTAGTTTGTACGGCTGTCAAGGAGCTTTTCGGTATCGCAGTCCGATGATTTTATATCTTTGACAATTACGGAAACAGACACATTTCCGTTGAACTCATTGCGGTCAAGATTTACCGCAAGATCAAGGGTTTCACCGATTTTATACGGAAATTCTTCTGATGATGTAAAGAATTTCATTGCAGTAATCTGTATGTTATTGCGGGACAGAGTGAGCCTTAAATGCCTGTTTGCCGAAAGCGGAGTGATGTTCTTCAATGTCATATTGTACAAACCGAAAACAGGTGTCGGATTGCCGGCACCGTAGGGCTGCATAAGCGACAGGGAATCAATTAAATCAAGGTTTATGTATGCCGGATTGAGCTTGCACTCAATGTTGATTTTATCATACGGCATCTTGCCGAAATTATCGGCAAATTCGTTTATTTTCCTGCGAAAAGCAGGGATATTCTCGGAATCAAGAGAAAGCCCGACCGCCATTGGATGACCGCCTCTGTGTGTCAACAAGTCGGAACAGGCAAAAACAGCGTCACAAAGAGGAAATCCCTCGACACTTCTGCCCGAACCTTTTGCAACATCTCCAAGTTTTGAAATGACAATTGCGGGCTTGCCGTAAGCCTCTTTGACTTTGGCGGCAATGAGTCCGATTACACCCTGATGCCAGTTTTCACCGTCAATTACTATGATTTTATCATTGACAAGCGACGGTTTTCTGCGGATTATTCCGTCAATTTTTTCAAGAATATCACGCTCAATCTCCTGTCTTTCGGAGTTATCTCCGCAAAGCTGTGATGAAATTTCGTCGGCCTCGTCATAGTCTTCTGTAAGAAGAAGTGACACGGATTTTTCGGACAATCCAAGTCGTCCTACAGCGTTGATTCTCGGAACAATTGTAAATGATACATTAGTTGATGAAATGGTTTTGCCTGTAAGTCCCGAATTTTTAATAAGTGCCTGCAGACCGGGACGGTCGGTATTTGTGATGCTTTCAAGTCCGTGCTTAACAAACACTCGGTTTTCATCTTTCAACTCAACCACATCACCGATTGTGCCTATGCTCAAAAGGTCGGAATAGTTGTCAAGCAAGGTGGTTGTGTCGCAGTATTCACCCTCAAGCGCCATAATCAGCTTGAATGCAACACCTACACCCGAAAGATTTTTGAACTTGCTCTTGCAGTCCTCTCTGTGCAAATCAACCACGGCACAAGCCTTTGGCAACTCGCCTGACGGCATATGATGGTCTGTGACAACCGTATCAATTCCGAGTGAGCTTGCGTATGCAACCTCTTCTGCCGCCGCAATTCCGTTATCAACGGTAATTATCAGCTTTATTCCACGCTCATTGAGTTTGTCAACAGCGTTTTTGTTCATTCCGTAACCCTCTGTTTCACGGGACGGAATGTAGTACATTGCGTTTGCATCAATTGTTTCAAGGTAAGAATATAAAAGCGCTGTTGAGGTAACACCGTCGGCATCATAATCACCGTAAACACAAATCGGTTCACCGCAATCAAGCGCCTTGTTAATGCGTTCAACAGCCTTATCCATATCTTTTATTTTAAACGGATCGGCAATGAAAGAATCGTTGTAAAGAAAACTTTCAATTTCTTCCTGTGTTGTCATATTTCGTATTTGGAGCAGCATTGCAACAATTGCAGGCAGCTCATAGCGGGACTGAATCTCCCCCGCCTTAGTTTTATCAAGTTTTGCAACCGACCACAGCTTCAAAATGCCGCTCCCTTTCGTTTATATAGTTTCATGATTAGTTGTTATACTTTTCAAGCATAGATTCTGCGTGTTTCAGTGCGGCGTCGGTTATATCAACACCGCCGATTATTCTTGCGAGTTCGCCTGCTCTGCCGTTATGGTCAAGGAGGGTTACATTTGTAAATGTTCTTCCCTTTTCAACCTGTTTACGGATAAGGTAGTGAGAATCGGCAAGGGCGGCAATCTGTGCCTGATGCGTTACGCAGAGGACCTGACTGCTTTTGCTGACTTCACGCAGTTTTAAGCCGACTTTTTCAGCCGCCGAACCCGAAATACCTGTGTCTACCTCATCAAAAATGAGTGTATCAACAGTATCTGTGCTTGCGAGAACTGTTTTAATTGCAAGCATCATTCTTGAAAGTTCACCGCCTGATGCAATTTTTGCAACAGGACGAGGTGTTTCACCCGGGTTTGCAGAGATGAGCAGTTCCATTTTATCCGTACCCTTTGAATTTGGTTCGCACTTTTCAAAATACGGAACAAGTTCAACATTCGGCATATTCAAAAATGCCATTTCGGATTTTACTTTTGTTGCAAAGGTTTTTGCGGTTTTTCTGCGGAGAGTACCGAGTTTTTCGGCAGCCGCAAGCATTTTTTCTTCGCTTTCTCTGCATTTTTCCGCAAGCTCGTCACGGTTGCGGTCATAGTTCATAAGCTCGTCAAGTCTTGCCTGATATTGTTCGGCAAGATTGGAAAGCTCGTCTGACGAGCAATTATATTTTCTTGTAAGACGATTGATAAGGTCAAGCCTTTCTTCAACTTCTTCAAGCCTTTGCGGATCGGATTCAAGCGAATCAATGGCATCGGAAATGCTGTCGCAACAATCCTTTAAATTGTAATATGCGTCTGTAAGCGTGTTTGCAATTTCTTCATATTCAGCATTATAAGATGACGCTTTTTGAAGAGCGGTTGATGCGGAATCTACCGATTCAAGACCGCCGCCGTAGTTTTCGTCACCGTCAAGAGCCATTTTTGCATCATTTAGCAGAGAAAAGATTTTTTCAAAGCTCATAAGAGCGGTTCTTTCGCTTTCAAGCTCCTGTTCTTCACCCTGTTTAACATCGGATTCAGTGAGTTCATTCACTTGATATGAAAGCAAATCAATTTCTTTTAATCTTTCGCTTTCATCGGAATCGGCTGAATTTAATTTCTTTTTAAGAATTTTATATTCATCATAACATTTTTTATAATCAGCCAAAAGTTTTTCACAACCGCCGAAACGGTCAATGTAATCAATATGAGTTTCGGGAGAAAAAAGTTCATAGCTTTCGTGCTGACCGTGAATGTTTATGAGGTGTTTTGAAAGTTCTTTGAGCATTGAAACCGTTGCAGGTTTGCCATTGATTTTGCAGTTGCTCTTGCCGTTTCTGTTGAGAGTTCTCTGCAAAATGAGCGTTCCCTCATCATCGGAAAATCCGAGTTCATCAAGCTTTTCAACAATGCTTTGGTTAATATCGTCAAATTGGGCGCTTACAAAGGCTGAATCAGCCTCGGTGCGAATAATTTCCTTTGATGTTCGCTGTCCCATAATTGCGTTGATTGCGTCAATAATTATACTTTTACCTGCACCTGTTTCACCTGTGAGGACATTAAGACCGTTTTCAAAATCTATTGAAGTTTTTTCAATCACGGCAATGTTTTCTATATATAAAGTTCTGAGCATTTCAATCAGTCCTGTCAAATAAGCTTTTTGAGTTCTTCGGTAAGTGACGCCGCAAGGTCGGCTGTTCGGCAGGCAATGAAGATTGTATCGTCACCTGCAATTGTTCCGACAACAGACGGATAGTCGGCTGAATCGAGTGCGGCACAAACCGCCTGAGCCATACCGCTGAGCGTTTTTATTACAACAAGATTTTGTGCAATATCAATTGAATTTACCGAAGTGCTGAAAAGATTTGAAAAGTTGGTGCGGATATCGGTTGAACTGCGAGCCGCAGAAACATAACGATATTTGCCGTCACTTCCGAGAGTTTTAACAAGGCGTAAATCCTTGATATCTCTTGAAATTGTAGCCTGTGTTGCTTTGAAACCCTCTTCACGAAGTCGGGTGAGCAACTCGTCCTGTGTTTCAATGGGATGTTCGGCTATAATATCAAGAATTCGTGCGTGTCGCCCTGTTTTCATCAAAAATCCCTCTCTTTCAGTTTTTCATTTAGCAGTTTATAAAAATTGCGGTTGTGGAGTAACGCAAGTTTAAGCTTTAAATCGGATTTGCGGATTACAACCCTGTCGGTTGCAAGTATCGGAACATTCTTTTCACCGTCAATTGTCAGCACGCAACAGCATTCTTCAGGAATTTTAACATGAACCGAAAGCTCCGATTCTCCGCTGAAAAGTACGGAACGGGAAAATAACGAGTGCGGACAAACAGGAGTCATAAGAATACATTCCATTTTCGGCGCGAGGATAGGTCCGCCTGCCGACAATGAATAGGCTGTTGAGCCTGTCGGAGTTGCAAAGAGCAAACCGTCTGCTCTGTATTTTGAAATTTCGTCACCGTCAAGACTCAGGTGCAAATCAATTGTTTTTGAAAGCTGACCTCTTGCGACAACGGCATCGTTCACTGCAAGATAATGCTTTGAACCGTCCTCTTTTATGACCTCAACATCAAGCAAAATTCTCTCCTCTGTTGCGTAATCGCCTGTAAGAAGTCGTTCAAGCTGTTCATATTCGTGCGGTTCAACATCTGCGGCAAAACCGAGTCTGCCTACATTCACACCGATAAGCTGTTTATCGGCTTTTGCGGCATATTTTGCGGCATGGATAATCGTTCCGTCACCGCCTACTGTAATCGCCATATCGCAGTATTCAAAAAGCTCCGTAATATTTTTTGAATAATGAATGTGGATTCCCTTAAAATACTGACTGCATTCCTCAAT
>CAJMRT010000011.1 GCA_905215855.1 uncultured bacterium | reverse complement strand
CGGCTTAGTCCTCGCCGGTCGTTATTTTAGGGCTGCGAACCTCGGCTCTTCTATTAGTCAAAAAACTTGCTGTGGATAGCGCTTACAGCCTTGTCAGCGTCTGCTGAGTCGATGAGAACTGAAACCTTGATTTCGCTTGTGCTGATCATCTGGATGTTTACCTGAGCATCATAAAGAGCCTCGAACATCTTTGTAGCAACGCCTGCGTGGCTTTCCATACCTGCGCCGACGATTGAAATCTTAGCTACCTTATCGTCATAGAGAATTTCCTCTGCACCGAGGTTCTCTGTGTATTCCTTCATAAGAGCAACAGCCTCTTCGCCTCTGTTCTTGGCAACTGTAAAGCTGATATCCTTCTTGCCGTCATGACCGATTGACTGAAGAATAATGTCAACATTGATATCTTTAGCAGAAAGCTTTGAGAACATCTTAAAAGCAAGACCGGGGATATTCGGAACACCCATAACAGAAATTCTTGCAACATCTGTATCTTTAGCAACACCGCTGATTAACATTTTTTCCATTTTAGTTTTCTCCTTTACAATTGTACCCGAAGCCTTTGTCATACTTGAAAGTACTTCAAGCTCGATATTATATTTTTTAGCCATTTCAACCGAACGGTTGTTAAGAACCTGAGCACCGAGTGTAGCAAGTTCAAGCATTTCGTCATAAGAAATTTCCTGAAGCTTCTTAGCGTTCTTAACCTTTCTCGGGTCAGCTGTGTAAACACCCTCAACATCGGTGAAAATCTGACAGAGATCAGCGTGCATTGCAGCCGCAATAGCTACGGCACTTGTGTCTGAACCACCTCTGCCGAGTGTTGTAATATCGCCGTATTTTGAAATGCCCTGGAAGCCTGCAACGATTACAATGTTCTTCTTGTCAAGCTCTTTCTTAATTCTGTCAGGCTCAACCTTTCTGATTCTTGCACTTGTGTGAGCAGAAGTGGTATTGAAACCTGCCTGCCAGCCAAGAAGAGAAACAGCGTGGTAACCGAGCTTTTCGATTGCCATTGCAAGAAGTGAAATAGAAATCTGCTCGCCTGCGGCAAGAAGCATATCTTTTTCTCTTTTTGAAGCCTTTGGATTGATTTCGTTTGCCTTTTCAATGAGATCGTCTGTTGTGTCACCCTGGGCGGATACAACAACTACAACATCATTGCCCTTTGCGTAAGTGTCTGTTACGATTGATGCAACATTCATTACTCTTTCGGCATTGGCAACAGAGCTGCCGCCAAATTTCTGAACTATCAAACTCATGTACTTAATACTCCCTCTGTAAAATTATAAATCAGCCACACGGATACTTGAAAGTACCGAAACGCCGTCAGCCTCAAGCTGAGCAACTTTCTCGGCAAATTCGCTGTACGGCATAGCCTTAACAACAAATGCTTTTTCATCGGCTGGTGTGTCAGCCTTATTGATTACTGTTACCTCACCGAATACTTTCTCTGCCTTTTCTGCAACATCACTGCCGTTTGCACGAACATACATAGCACGACTTGACTTTTCCCAAGGAAGAATATTCTTGCCGTTGCCGTCTGCCCAGTAAAGGAACTTTCTTGTCTTGAGATGCTTACAGCAGTCGATTACATCTGCTACAACTGCGCTTGCTGTAGGAAGCTTGCCTGCACCCTTGCCGTAGAATACTACATCGCCTGTGCAGTCGCCTCTTACCATAATGCCGTTGAACTCGTAGTCAATGTTAGCAAGCTGGCTCTTGTTCGGAACGAGCATAGGAGCAACGATAATGTCAATCTTACCGTCCTCAAGACGCTTAACACTGCCGATAAGCTTAATCACGCAATGGAAAGCCTCTGCATATCTTACATCTTCAAGTGTGATTTTTGTAATGCCCTCTGTATGTACAGAGTCGGGATAAACATGCTTTCCGTATGCAAGAGATGCAAGAATACAAATCTTGCGGCAAGCATCGTGACCTTCAATATCAGCGGCAGGATTTCTCTCGGCAAAGCCAAGCTCCTGAGCAAGCTTGAGTGCATCGTCAAACTGCATACCGTCTTCAATCATCTTTGTAAGGATAAAGTTTGTTGTACCGTTAAGAATACCTGCAATCTCGTCAACATTGTTTGCAACAAGACACTGGCTCATTGGGCGGATAATCGGAATACCGCCGCCTACCGACGCTTCAAAGAGGAAGTTTGTGTTTGTTTCCTTTGAAATTTCAAGGAGTTCTGCACCGTGAGCGGCAACAAGCTCCTTGTTTGAAGTAACAACACTCTTACCTGCTTTAAGACATCTCTTTACAAAGTCATAAGCAGGATTAAGACCGCCCATAACTTCAACAACAACTCTTATTTCGAGGTCGTTGATGATATCTTCAAAGTTTTTTGTGAATCTGTCTGCAAGCGGGCTGTCGGGAAATTCACGAAGGTCAAGAATCTTCTTGACATAAACCTCTTCACCGATGCTTGCATAAAGCTTCTGTTTGTGTGTTGTAAAGATTTCGGCAACACCCGAACCTACAACACCGTGACCCATAATTGCTATTGAAACCATATCTAAAAACCTTTCCTTTCGAGTTTTTGGTTTTAACCTGTTATTTTATTCTGCGGCAGGAGGAGCTTCCTCACCGCCGCCCGACGGTTCACCGCCTCCGGAGCTTTCGCCTCCGCCTGAGGATTCCCCTCCGCCGGAAGGTTCTCCGCCTGAGGGTTCTCCGCCTGAGGGCTCTCCGCCGGAATTGTCACCGCCCGAAACATCTCCTCCGCCGGAGGTGTCACCTCCGCTGTTGCTTGTGTCGCCGCCGTAATAGCTACCGCTGTTGTCACCGCCGTAATTGGGATCGTAGTAGCTTGACGAGTCGGAAACATCCGAACCGTATTCATAGTTACCGCTGTAATATGAACCTCCCGAACTCGGCATATTGTCCTCGGTGTAGTAGCCCACATATCGTCCCGAAATGTTATCTGTTGAAACAATAAGTCCCGTTGTAGGATTATATGTTGCCTCAATCAGGTTATCGGATATTTTATATTCCTTGTTTTCTTTGCCTTCAAGGTACTTGCCCATAACATTTGCAAAGAATTTTGTTGCCGTTGTTCTTCCGCTGTAGGAAATGGTTTTAGGCTTATCAAAACCGCACCATGTAGCCATTACGGCATATGGTGAACATCCGCAGAACCATGAATCCTTATCGTCATCGGTTGTACCTGTTTTGCCGATAATGTCCCAGCCTGAAATCTGAGCATAATGTGCGTTTGTGTGAGCGCTGTTTGTAACATTGTAGTGAAGCAGTCTGTTCATGATTCCTGCTGTTTCGGCTGAATAAGCCTGTTTCGGAACTGCGTCACGGTTATCAATGATTATGTTGTCCTCTGAGTCGGTTACATAGTAGTATGTGTACGGTTCGTAGTAAAGACCGCCGTTGCCGAGATAGGTGTAGGCTGCCGCCATTTCTCTTACGGTAACGCCGCCGTTCATACCGCCGATTGAAAGAGCACCTGTGTTCTGTGCGTCTTGTTCAGAGAGATTCTGAAATCCCATCTTTGTAACAACCTGCTGATATGCAACGCTCGGACCGCCGATAAGCTCCATAGTCTGAGCGGCTGTTGCGTTTGAGGACCACTCGATTGCATCGGGAAGACTCATATTGCCGTTGTAGTAGCCGTATGCGTTGTTAGGACCCGAAACAAGCTGACCGCTTTCATTTGTACGATAGTTGTCAAGTGGTTCATCGAGAACCATTGATGAGAAATAAAGCTTCTTTGATTCGATTGCATAAGGGTAAACGACAACAGGCTTGATTGAAGAACCCGGCTGAAGTACGGAGTTGTAGGATCTGTCCCAGCCGAGAGCGCCTTCTTTCTTTGTTGAAGAACCGACTGTTGCAATTACTCTGCCGTCATATCCCATAATTGTTGACGCAATCTGAAGGTCGGAATCATTTGATTTATCAATATTGAGTGCCGCATTTTCAAGGTAGGTTTGAGCATTTTCATCCATTGCACAGTAGATTTTAAGTCCCTCTGTGTAAAGCTTTGAAGATGCCGCAGTTTCGCTTATGTTGTAATATTCCGCAATGTCCTTTTGAAGATCACGAAAGAGCTGATCAATATACCAGTTCTGAACATCTGCCTCGTCATCATCGTCATCGTCATCAGATGCCTGCCAACCGACGAACTTCATTGTTGCGCTTTCTTTCATTGCCGCATCATATTCGTCTTTGGTGATTTTTCCCTGATCGTACATTTCGTTAATGACAATCTCACGGCGTTCCTTGTTGTTTTCGGGGAAAACAAGCGGATTCCATCTTGACGGGTTTTGTGTAATTCCCGCAATTGCCGCACATTCGGCTATTGAACATTCCTTGATGCTCTTGCCAAAATAGAGCTGAGCCGCAGATTCAACACCCTGACAGTTGTTGCCGAAATTTACAACATTGAGGTAGGCTTCAAGAATCTGGTCTTTGGTGTATTCCTGTTCAAGCTTGAGTGCCTTTGTGATTTCACGAAGCTTTCTTGTGATTGAAACTTCGTTATCGTCTGTAATATTTTTGATGAGCTGCTGAGTGATTGTTGAACCGCCGTATGAATCGGAACCTGTTGCAAGGTTTGCAACAGCGGAGAGGGTTCTGCCCCAGTCAACACCGTTGTGGTCGAAGAAACGCTTGTCCTCGATTGCTACCACGGCATCTTTCATTGCCTGAGGAATATCCTGATTGTCAACCCAAATTCTGTTTTCGGTGTCATACAGCTTCTGATATTCCGTGAATTCCTTTGAACCGTCCTTTTGAATATATATTCGGCTCGTTTGGTTCATTGACTTTGCCTTGAGGTCGATACCTGTCGGTTCGGATGCAAGGGTGAAAATGTAGATAGCAAGTGAAATACCTGTAATAAGCAGGGCTACCAGACAGACCGAACAAACGGTAATCAGGAACTTGCCCAACCCCCTGAAAAATCTTTTTGCACCTCCGTCAGCCTTTTCGGACAATTCATTTTGCTGAAGGTCCTTATACTGACTGATGTCAGTTTCACGCTTGTTTCGCATATTATCTCCTTTATCAATTCACAATTTCGGTTGATTTAACCGTTAGTTTGCAATTTGTCTGAGTGATTTGCACGAACGCAGTGCACTGATTGTAATATAAGTTATATAATAACAAATATGTCCAAAATTACAAGCAGAGATACTCATTTGCTTATTATATCACTTGCAAAGGAAAAAATAAATATATTAAGCCAAATTTTTGTTAAAAAAAATAAGATTTTACGGCGTTCTTTTGGTGTGAAATTTATAAAAATGGTGAATATAACCTGTGAATCGGGTAAAAATAGAATCAAAAACCGACGGAAAGAGTGCTGTACAATGAAAAAAATAGTTGGACTGACAGGTGTGATTTTAATTGCGTGCATGATGATAAGCTCGCTTTTTGCCCCTGCAAATTCTGTTGAAAACACCTCTGCAACAAACGATTTTTCGGTGTTGCAGGACAGCGGAAAAGAGGATTTTGACTACATCATAAAAGCCGAAAAAGGGTATATTGTTGTGTACAAAAAAGGTGAAAACGAGCCTTATCTCACAACCGACTGCAGGGTGTCAAATCTGCCTAAGGGCGACGCCCTTTACCTTGAAAAAGGAATTGAAATAAAGGGAAAAGAAAACCTTATGAAAGCCCTTGAGGATTATTGCAGTTAAAGGCGTAACGATAAGATAATTCTTCATATATATTGACTTTTCTGTACTTTTGGAGTAAAATCAGACTGATATGCCATAAAGTATGGAATCAGGTGCAGAATTTGCCGTAAATTTTTCAAAATAATGAAATCTTGCAAATTTTCTGTTTCTGAAAATCAAGTAAAAATGCAGAAAAGGAGATATTACATATGATTTCTACTGTCATTGACCAGTCACTCGGTCTTGAGTTCCCTATTTTTCAGGGCGGTATGGCTTGGGTAGCTGACGCATCACTTGCTGCAGGTGTTTCAAACGCAGGCGGTCTCGGTATTATTGCAGCTATGAATTCCAACGGTGAACAGCTCCGTGAGGAAATCAGAAAGTGCAAAACAATGACCGATAAAATTTTCGGCGTAAACATCATGCTTATGAGTCCGTTTGCAGAGGAAGTAAGCGATGTTGTAGTTGAAGAGGGCATAAAGGTCATCACAACAGGCGCAGGCAACCCAGGCAAGTACATGGCAAAGTGGCTCGAGGCAGGCATCAAGGTTATTCCTGTTGTTCCGAGCGTTGCGCTTGCAAGGAAAATGGAAAAAGACGGTGCTTTTGCCGTTATCGCAGAGGGCGGCGAGTCAGGCGGTCATGTCGGTGATCTCACAACAATGGCTCTTGTTCCTCAGGTTGTTGACGCAGTAAATATACCTGTAATTGCCGCAGGCGGTATTGCAGACGGCAGACAGATTGCCGCAGCATTTATGCTCGGTGCTCAGGGCGTTCAGGTTGGCACAAGATTTCTCGTTGCAAAGGAATGTACTATCTCTCAGGAATATAAGAACAAAATTCTCAAAGCAAGAGATATTGACACGGTTGTAACAGGTAAAAGACTCGGTCATCCTGTTCGTTCAATCCGTAACTCGTTTACCCGTGAATATACAAAGGCTGAGTACGATTCGGCTAATGTTTCCGATGAGGAGCTTGAAAATATGGGACTCGGCAGACTCAGAAGAGCCGTGAGAGAGGGTGATGTTTCTCAGGGTACCGTTCTTGCAGGACAGGTTGCAAGTATGGTTAAAAAGGAACAGCCGGCAAGAGAAATGATTGAAGAGATGTTCTCACAGGCAGAAGAAGTATTGAACGGAGCAACAAAATGGGTAAAATAGCATTTATTTTTTCAGGTCAGGGCGCACAGTACAGCGGTATGGGCAAGGACCTTTACGATAATTCGCCTGCCGCAAAGGCTGTTTACGAAATGGCTGATTCTATAAGAGAAAACACCTCGAAGCAGTGCTTTGAGGGTACAATGGAAGAGCTTTCAAAGACAGTAAATACACAGCCGTGTATTTTTACTGCCGACCTTGCGGCTGCAAGGGCTCTTGTTGAAAAGGGTATCACTCCCGACTGCGTAGCAGGCTTTTCACTCGGTGAGATTTCTGCACTTGCTTTTTCGGGAATCCTTTCCGATGAAGAGGCTTTCAGACTCGTTTGCAAAAGAGGCGAGCTTATGGACAAAGCCGCAACGGAAAATCCCGGTGCAATGGCTGCCGTATTAAAGCTTACTCCCGAAAAGGTTGAAGAAATCTGCTCAAGGTTTGACAAAACATATCCCGTAAACTACAACTCACCGGCTCAGACTGTTGTTGCAACAACAAGTGAAAATGCCGACGCTTTCTGTGAGGCAGTTAAAGCAGAGGGCGGAAGGGCAAAACTTCTTGCAGTAAGCGGTGCGTTCCATTCTCCCTTTATGGCTGATGCCGCAGAGGGACTCGGAAGGTATATGGAAAATGTTGACTTTGCTCAGCCAAAGGTTCAGATTTATTCCGATTACACGGCTCAGCCGTATTCGGGCGATTTCAAAACGCTTGTAAAGGCACAGGTTGAGAATCCCGTAAAATGGCAGACTATTGTTGAAAATATGATAAATGACGGCGTTGACACCTTTATTGAGGTTGGTGTGGGCAAAACTCTCACAGGTCTTGTAAAGAGAATCAACGGAGATGTAAAGACATTCAAGGTTGAAACTGCGGCTGATATTGACGCACTTGAACTTTGATACTGTTCGGAGGTATAATATAATGAGATTTGAAAATAAAACAGCCGTAGTAACAGGCGGCTCAAGAGGCATCGGCCTTGCAATCGCAACAAAGCTTGCAAAAGAGGGTGCTAATATCGCAATTCTCTATGTAGGTGACGAAAACGAGGGCATTAAGGCTAAGGAAGAGCTTTTACAGTACGGCACAAAGGTTGAGCAGTATTTCTGCGATGTTTCAAACTTTGAAGAGTCAAAGAAGGTTGTCGATCAGGTTATCAAGGAGTTCGGCAGTATCGAAATTCTTGTAAACAACGCAGGTATTACAAGAGATAAGCTCGTTTTAAATATGGACGAAAAGGATTTTGACGCTGTAATCAATGTAAACCTCAAGGGTACATTCAATATGATTAAGCATACATACAAGCACTTTATGAAAAAGCGTTACGGCAGAATCTGCAGTACAGCGTCAATTGTCGGTCTTACCGGCAACGCAGGTCAGGCTAACTATTCTGCGTCAAAGGCAGGTATTATTGGTCTTACAAAGTCGGTTGCAAAGGAGCTTGCCGGCAGAGGCGTTACAGCCAATGCAGTTGCTCCGGGTTACATTGCAACAGATATGACAAGTGTACTTCCCGATAAGGTAAAGGATGCAATGAAAGCACAGATTCCTGCAAAGCGTATCGGTACTCCCGATGATGTTGCAGATGTAGTAGCTTTCCTCTGCTCTGACGATGCCGCTTATGTAACAGGCGAGGTTATCAGAGTTGACGGCGGACTTGCAATGTAATTGATTTGGAGGATATAATGAGCAGAAGAGTAGTTGTAACAGGTATGGGCGCAATTTCACCGATCGGTAATGATGTGCCTACAATGTGGAAAAATATGGTTGACGGCGTTTGCGGTATCGAAACAATCACAGCTTTTGATACAAGTGACCTCAAGGTTCACATCGCAGGTACAGTCAAGGATTTTGATCCCACACAGTATATTGAGAAAAAAGAAGTAAGAAAGCTTGACCCATATACACAGTACGCAATCGCAGCGGCACAGCAGGCAGTTGACGACAGCGGTATCATAGGCAAGATTGACGAGAACCGTTTCGGTGTTTATATCGGTGCAGGTATCGGCGGTTTGCAGACCTTTGTTAAGAATACAGTCGGCATGGAAAACGGAGGCTCGAGAAAGGTTTCTCCTTTCTTCATTCCGATGATGATCGGTAATATAGCAACAGGCAATGTTGCAATCCGTTTTAACGCAAAAGGTGCGTCTCTTTCGGTTATGAGTGCCTGTGCAACAGGTACAAATTCAATCGGTGAGGCTTTCCACTGCATTAAGGACGGCTACGCTGACGCTATCATCGCAGGCGGTGCAGAGGCTGTTGTTGCTCCTCTCACAATTGCAGGTTTCCAGAATATGAAAGCCCTTTCAACGAACGATGATCCAAAGCACGCATCCCGTCCGTTTGACAAGAATCGTGACGGCTTCATCATGGGTGAGGGCGCAGGTATGCTCATTCTTGAAGAATATGAGCACGCAGTTGCAAGAGGTGCTAAGATTTATGCAGAGCTTTCAGGCTACGGCAATACTTGTGACGCACATCATATTACAGCTCCCGATCCTAACGGTGCAGGTCTTGCAAGAGCAATTAAGATTGCTTTTGAGGAGGCAAATGTTGCCGATGACGCACAGGTTTACATCAATGCTCACGGCACAAGCACACATCTTAACGACCTTACCGAAACAATGGCTATTAAAACTGCTCTCGGCGAAAAGGCTTATGATGCTAACATCAGTTCAACAAAATCAATGACAGGTCATCTTCTCGGTGCAACAGGCGCAATTGAGGCTATCGCTTCTGTTATGGCTCTCAATGACGGTGTTATTCCGCCGACAATCAACCTTGACGAACCCGATGAAGGTCTTGACCTTAACTATACACCTAACAAAGCAGTTAAGCGTGATGTAAATGTTGCCGCTTCAACCAACCTCGGCTTTGGCGGACATGACGCTTGTCTTGTATTTAAAAAATATTAAGCGAGGGAATTACTATGAATAAAATTGAAGAAATCAAGGAATATATTTCCCTTCTTGAAAATTCTTCTTTGAGCGTTCTTGAAATTGAAAAAGAGGACGGTACAAAGATTCATCTTGAAAAAGAACATCCGGCACAGCAGATTTTTAATGCATCTCCAATCGGTGCATATCAGCCGACTGCAACAGATGTTCCAGCTCCTGCGCCTGTTCAGCCACAGGCTCCTGCGGCTCAGCCTGCCGCTCCCGAAGAAGACGCCAAGACTGTAAACGCTCCGATTGTCGGCGTATTCTATGCCGCTTCGGCACCGGGCAAGGCTCCTTTTGCTCCTGTCGGAAAGAAAGTAAGCAAGGGCTCAACCGTTTGCATTATCGAGGCTATGAAGTGTATGAACGAAATTCAGGCTGAGGACGACTATGAAATCGTTGAAGTTCTTGTTAAGGACGGAGATCTTGTTGAATACGGTCAGCCGTTATTCAAGGTTAAATAATCGGAGGACTGTATGAATCAGGAAGAGATTAAAAAGATTTTGCCGCACCGTGATAATATGCTCCTCGTTGAAGAGGCTGAAAGCGTTGATGAAAACACGGCAAAGGGCAGATACACAATCAAAGGTGACGAGTTCTTTTTACAGGGACATTTCCCCGGTAACCCCGTTGTTCCGGGTGTTATTCTCTGCGAAATGATGGGACAGGCAAGCTGTTGCCTTCTTGCAGACAAGGTTAAAAACTGCACTCCTTACTTTACAAAGATGAACAATGTTAAGTTCAGAAATCCCGTGAAACCGGGCGACACTCTTGAAAGTGTCTGCACACTCACAAAGAGCAGAGGTGCATTCTACTTTATTGACGCAAAGGGTTATGTTGACGGCAAGCTCTGTGTAAGTGCCGAGCTTTCGTTTGCACTTGTTGAAAATAAGTGATTTTAAAGGCTGTCTGTGCCGTTTTGGGGCAGACAGCCGTAATGCGATAAATAACTGGAAGTGAAAAAATGTTCTCAAAAATTCTGATTGCCAACCGAGGCGAAATTGCAGTAAGAATTATCCGTGCCTGCCGTGAAATGGGCATCAGTACAGTAGCAATTTATTCTGAGGCTGACAAAGACTCCCTGCATGTTCAGCTTGCTGATGAAAGCTACTGCGTAGGCGGTAACCGTGTTGCCGACAGCTACCTCAATATGCCTGCAATTCTCACCGTTGCCGTTGAAAGCGGTGCTCAGGCTATTCATCCCGGCTACGGACTCTTGTCCGAAAATGCCAAGTTTGTTTCGCTCTGTGAACAGTGCAACATCAACTTTATCGGTCCTTCATCCGATATGATAAAGCTTTTGGGCGACAAGGACAACGCAAGAAAGACTATGCGTGCCGCAGGTGTTCCCGTAACCCCCGGCTGCGATATTGTTGAAAGCGTTGAACAGGCAAAAGATGAAGCTGAAAAAATCGGTTTTCCGCTTCTCATCAAGGCTCGTTCAGGCGGCGGCGGAAAGGGTATTCGCCGTGTTGATTCAATTGAGCAGTTTGAAGAGGCATTTTTGTCAGCTTCAAGCGAGGCGCAGTCGGCATTCGGTGACGGTGCCTGCTACATAGAAAAGTTTATTCACCCCGTAAAGCACATTGAAATGCAGCTTTTGTGCGACAAATACGGCAATATCGTTTGTCTTGGCGAGCGTGAATGCTCTGTTCAGAGAAAGAACCAAAAGATGATTGAAGAAAGTCCAAGCCCCGCTCTTGACGAGAAAACCCGTAAAGAGATGATGATTGCGGCTGTTAAGGCGGCAAAGGCAGTCAACTATGTCAATGCAGGCACAGTTGAATTTTTGCTTGATATGGACAACAACTTCTACTTTATGGAAATGAACACCCGTTTGCAGGTTGAACACGGTGTTACGGAAATGGTAACAGGTCTTGATATTGTTCAGTGGCAGATAAGAATTGCCGCAGGGGCAAAGCTTTCACGCACTCAGGACAGCATCTTCACACACGGCAATGTAATTGAGTGCCGAATCAATGCCGAAAATCCGGAAAAGGGATTCAGACCGAGCTGCGGAAGAATTACAAGACTCCACACCCCGGGCGGTGCATTTGTAAGATTTGATACGGCGATTTATCAGGACTATTTTGTTCCTCCGTACTATGATTCGATGATCGGCAAGCTGATTGTTCAGGCAAGAAGCCGTGCCGAGGCGATCAGAAAGATGAAAATGGCTCTTTCCGAGCTTACCATTGACGGAATTGACATTAACCGTGACCTTCTTGCCGAGATTCTCTCGGACGAACAGTTTGTGAGCGGTGAATATACAACAGATTTTATGGCAGAGTTTGAAGAGAAACACGCCGACAGGAAGAAGTAAAAGATATGGATTTGTTTGCTTTCAGAAAACCGAAGAATGAGCTTGAGTCCGATGCGGGCGAGAGCAAAAATGTACCCTTCGTTCCCGACGAAATGTGGATAAAATGCCCCAAATGCAACACTATGCTCCTTACGACTGATATGGAGGAAAATCTTCATGTCTGCACAAAGTGCGATCACCATTTCAGAATGAACGGACGGGACAGAGTTGAGATGCTTGCCGACAAGGATACCTTTGTTGAGTTTGACGCAGACCTTTCAAGCCATAATATTCTTGATTTTCCGGGATATGACGAAAAGCTTGAAAAGGCGAGAAAAACAGGTGCTAAGGAGTCTGTTATCTGCGGAGAATGTAAGATGAACGGCATTGATACCGTACTCTGCGTTATGGATCCGACCTTTATGATGGGAAGTATGGGCGTAATCACGGGCGAAAAAATTACCCGTGCGTTTGAATATGCAACCCAAAATGCAATGCCGATTGTTGTTTGTACTGCCGCAGGCGGTGCAAGAATGCAGGAGGGTATCCTCTCGCTTATGCAAATGGCAAAAACTTCGGGTGCGGTAAAAAGACACAGCGACGCAGGTAATCTCTACATCACCGTGCTTACAGACCCAACAACAGGCGGTGTTACGGCGTCGTTTGCAATGGAGGGCGACATTATTCTTGCCGAGCCCGATTGCCTTGTTGCCTTTGCAGGTCCGAGAGTAATCGAGCAGACAATTCGTCAAAAGCTCCCCAAGGACTTCCAAACATCGGAATTTGTTCTTCAAAAGGGCTTTATTGATTCGGTTGTCAGTAGAAATAATTTGAAATCTACACTTGTAAAACTGCTTAAATTGCACGGTTACAGCGGTGAGGAGGCTTAAAAATGACAGCTTACGAAAAGGTTATGGCGGCGAGAGATGCTAACAAGCTGACCTCGGTTGACTATATTGCCCATATGTTCGGTGACAGCTTCATTGAGCTTCACGGTGACCGCAGATATGCCGATGATAAAGCAGTTGTTGCAGGACTTGCAATGCTCTTTGACATTCCCGTTACTGTAATCGGAATTGAAAAGGGCAGAAATACAAAAGAGCGTGTTGAACGCAACTTCGGTCAGGCTCATCCCGAGGGCTACCGCAAGGCTTTAAGACTTATGAAACAGGCTGAAAAGTTCAGACGACCTGTTCTTTGCCTTGTTGATACAAGCGGTGCATACCCCGGAATCGGTGCAGAGGAAAGAGGTCAGGGACAGGCTATTGCCGAAAACCTCATGGAAATGATGACTCTCAAAACTCCCGTACTTACCGTTCTTATCGGTGAGGGCGGCAGCGGCGGTGCGCTTGCACTTGCAGTTTCCGACGAAGTATGGATGCTTGAAAATTCCGTTTATTCGGTAATTTCTCCCGAGGGTTGTGCGTCAATTCTCTGGAAAGACAGCTCAAAGGCGGCTGATGCGGCAGAGGCTCTCAAGCTTACCGCACAGGATTTGTTTGACCTCGGTGTAATCGAGAGAATCATCCGTCAGCCAAAGGCAGGCGATCAGGCTATGTTTGAAAGCCTTAAAATGCTCATCAAAAGAACATTTGAAAAGAACCTTGCCCTTGATGACGAAGAGCTTTTGAATGCACGCTATGAGCGTTTCCGCAAAATCGGCAGACCCGAATAATTTATTTTAAACCTAAACATAAAAACGGTAGGAAAGACAATTTGCAAAACTGCAATGCCTTTTCTACCGTTTTATTTTTATGAAATTTTAATTACTGATTATATCAGTAAGCCGAACCGTTAAGATATACTTTTACGGAATCAAATTTTTTATTACATGAAGATTCTGCTTTTTCTGTTTGACCTGCTTTTATTTCGTTGTCACTGTCCACAACATAATCGTTGTCGGCATAAACTAATTCATCACCTTGGAAGAACAAGGCTGTATATTGAACATATTTTGCAACAAGGTTGCCTGTGTTTGTTACAGAAATGGTAGCTTTATCTGTGTCAGTCGATACTTTACAATCAAGATCCTGTGTTACACACTGATAGTCGGTAAGTTCTTTGGGTAAAAGTGTATATTCGTACCTGGCAAACTCTTCATCATCTTTATCATGATTAAACTTTACTGCAACCTCTGTTCCGGGTGCGAAAGCGTTAATTGTTTCAGTTTCGGTATCTATGACATCATCGTCTTTGTCAATTAACTCTAAATGTATAGTGAGTGTACAAGCTTGATTTGAATTGTTTTTCAACACAGCAACAAAGTAATGTGTTGAGACATCATCATATACATATGGCGTGATTTTAATATTTTTCTCTACTTCTTCAGAATCAAAATCAGCTTTATCCGCAACAGCAGATGATTGAACATCCGATGATTTGCTTGTTGTTTGTGAACTGCCGTTAGATGTGTCATTTTCCGAACAACCTGTAAACGCAGTCAAAACAACCATTGCAGAAACAAGCACTACAGAAAAGAATTTTTTCATTTTTTATTCACCTCAAAAATTTATTAGTGAAATTATACCATAAATCAAGTGAGGTGTCAAAAAATGACTAAGTTAGCGCATCATTTTACTTTACTGTATTATAAAATGTTGATAAAAGGCAATTATTGTGCAATTATGCAATTGAAACTAATAATCCCCGTTGTACATTTCGGGGGAATTTGCCAAGTCGCTTACGGACTTATTGCCGAAAATTGATTCGCTGTTGCCCGATGATGCGGAAAGTATGTTAATAGTTACACCTGCAATGATAACTGCGGCAACTACACAAGCGGCTGCAATTTTTATGATTTTACGAACTTTCTTTTTGTCAATTGACTGTTCGGTCTGCGGAATGTAGGGAATGGGTGGCTGATTTATTTCAAGTTCGGGTATTTCATTCTGAATCTGCGGTACAAAGCCCTCCACCTGTTCAAAACTTGTTTGCGGCAGAGGCGAAGTATATTCGATTTTAATCGGTTCATTTTTTTGTGTCTGCATAGTTTCGGGAATTTTCGTTCCGCACATCTGACAAAACGCAGAGTCGGTTTCAAAACCGCAGTTAGGACATTTCATAGGTTTGTACCTCGTGATTTTTGATAGTATGACACCATTTTATAACAATATTCACTTAAAGTCAATAAATGTGACAAAATCGCTCGGGATAAAGTTTGATATTATGTAAATAATATCGCAAAATTTTTGCAAAATAAGCCTGTATCTGTTGAAAACAAGGATAGTGTAGTGTATAATCTAAGTACGAATTGCAACATTATGTTGCAATTCAGAGATTCAATGTTCCATTGAACCTCTGAGGAGCTAACGCTCCTATGTACAAGATTGCAAGCAAGGTAGAGCGTTGCTGCGATTTAAATTTAAGTGAATGATTGAATAGAAAATAAAATACACACAGTGAAAGGATGAGTGCCTTGAGAGGACTGTATTCGTCAAAGACAAAAATCCGTAATCAGATTTTTACCGAGGTTGCAAGGTTTGCGTATGAGGGCGGAGATTATTCAAAATTTGAAAATCTTCCGTATGAAATTATCCCGGGTGAAATTTCAACATACCGTGAAAGTATATTTCTCGAAAGAGCCATTGTGGGCGAAAGACTTCGCCTTGCAATGGGACTTCCGCTTTTGCCCGTTTCAAAACAAGCGCCTATCTCAACAGGTGTTGAAGAAAGTATGATTGACGAAAAGGTTTACGATCCGCCGTTAATCAATATTATAAAATTCGCCTGTCATAAGTGTGCCGAAAAAAGAGTTGTTGTGACAGACGGCTGTCAGGGCTGTCTTGAACACCCTTGTACCGAGGTTTGCCCGAAGGGAGCAATCTCGATTGTACACGGAAAATCGCATATTGACGATGAAAAGTGCATCAAATGCGGAAAGTGTCAGGGTGCGTGTCCGTACAATGCAATCATAAAACAGGAGCGTCCGTGTGCCGCCGCATGCGGTATGAAAGCTATTCACAGCGATGAACACGGCAGAGCAGATATTGACTATAACAAGTGCGTTTCGTGCGGAATGTGCCTTGTAAGCTGTCCGTTCAGCGCAATTGTTGACAAAAGCCAGATTTTCCAGACTATTATGGCAATCAACAGCGATACACCCGTTTATGCTGCAGTTGCACCTGCAATTGCAGGTCAGTTCAAGGGACTTCCGTCAAATAAAATCCGAAATGCTTTTAAGGCTCTCGGCTTTACAGATGTTGTTGAGGTTGCGGTCGGTGCCGACCTTTGTACGGTTGAAGAAGCAAAGGATTTTATGGAAGAGGTTCCCGAAAAACAGCCGTTTATGGCGACATCCTGTTGTCCTGCATGGAGCGTTATGGCGAAGAAAACTTTCCCCGACATCGCTCCGTACATTTCAATGGCACTCACTCCGATGGTTCTCACGGGCAGACTTACAAAACAGCATTATCCCGATTGCAAGGTTGTGTTTATCGGGCCATGTGCCGCTAAAAAGCTTGAGGCAAGCCGCAGAAGTATCCGAAGTGATATCGACTTTGTCCTGACTTTTGAAGAAGTTGCGGGAATGTTTGCCGCAAAAGAGGTTGATTTTAACGCTGTTGAGGTTGACGAAAAACCGCTTTCATTCTCAAGTGCAGACGGCAGAGGCTTTGCCGTAAGCGGCGGTGTTGCAAAGGCTGTTGTCAATGCGATTCACAAGCTTGATCCCGAAAGAGAGGTCAAGGTTGCCAATGCACAGGGACTTGACGAGTGCGTAAAGCTTCTGCGTATGGCAAAGGCAGGCAAGTACAACGGCTATCTGCTCGAGGGTATGGCTTGCCCCGGCGGTTGTGTTGCAGGCGCAGGAACAATCAACAATCCCGACAAATCTGCAATGGAGATTCTCAAAAGCAAGAAAGAATCGTGCTTTGAGGGCGCTGTTGACACTCCTTTTATTGACCGTTTGTCAACTCTTGAAAATATGTACAATGAGTTTGATAAGATGAAAGAAATTTAACAGGTCAGGTGATATTTTGAAAATGGTGATGTTAATTTTACGCATAATCGGCATTGCCGCAGCAGTTGTATTTCTCGGATTTTTCGTAATCCCTATGACACATGGAATTATCAACCCGGGCAATATTGCAGGAACTTTTTTGTGTCTGTGGCTGTTGTGCGTGTTAATTCCGCCCGTTCACGGAGCAATAAAGGCATTTTGCTTTAAGCATTTGTTTACTAAAATAGTTTTTCGTGTAGTGAATATCGGCTTTATCGCTTTTGCCGTTTACGGTGCGATTGTCACCTCTGCAATGGTGTGGGCAACCTGTCAGGCTCCGCCCGAAAACTCAACTGCAATTGTCCTCGGTGCTCAGGTTAAGCCATGGGGACCGTCGGTAATTTTGCGTGGCAGAATTGACGCCGCAAAATCATATCTTGACGATTCTCCGAACGCAAATGCCGTTCTCAGCGGAGGACAGGGGAGTGACGAGATTATGAGTGAGGCACAATGTATGTACAATGTGCTGACGGAGTCGGGCATTGATTCTTCAAGACTTTATATGGAGGACAAGTCAACCAACACAACCGAGAACATAAGAAATTCAATGAAAATTATTGAGGACAACAACCTTAATACCGATATTACGATTGTGACGGATGGCTTTCATCAGCTCAGAGCGAGAATAATCTGTTCGCAGCTCGGCATAAAAGGAAATGTCGGAGCAGTAAGCTCCGACACAAGACTTTTGTATGTCCCTACTTATGCTGTTCGTGAGTGGTTCGCTCTTCCGTTTCAGCTTCTGTTTCGGTAGTCACAATCTCGGTGATGTCACCGTTTGTGTCAAAATGAGGCTTTGTCCTGTGACAGTTTGCAAACTCAAGCGGATAAACCTCGTGTTCCGTAACATCAACAATAGGGGAAATCTCTTTTTTGCTGTTCCGTGAGGGCAACTCAATCGGATATTTTTCGTGCTGTCCCTCGTTATGATTAACATCGTAAAAACTCAAAATAAAAACCACCTTTCTGTGAGGTGGTTTTATTTTTTGCAGAATTTTAAATTATATGCAAAGGGAAAATTTTGTTTTATGGTAAAAGTTTACAAAAAAATGTATGAATTGTCTTAAATTCTATTGACAAAATATTGTATTAGTTGTATTATATGTATGAGGTTAGAAGTGCATTGCAGTGCAATTTTACAATTCACAATACATATACTGAATATTTTTTAAACTGTAATCAGAAAGGGGATTATAAAATGACGAAAAAAATTATGAGTATGATTCTGTCAATCGCATTGGTGCTTTCTATCGCCGTAGTCGGCATTTCGGGAACATATGCGGCTGAAGTATCTGACAGAACTTCAGAAGTCGGAGCAGGAAACAATATTTACTTTAATGTTAAGAAGTCCGGTTGGAGCAATGTAAAAACCGTTTATTGCCATATTTGGAGAGCAGACGGTACAGGTGAGTGGCCAATGTGGCAGTCAAGAGCCGAAAAGTGTCTGTACGATTCTTCTACAGGTATAGCGACTTATGACCTTTCAAAAACAGGCAATAAGATTTCATCTTCCGACGGTAAAGTTTACTGCGTAATATTCAGTGCAAATACAGGTATGCAAACTTATAATGCTATTATGAGCGGTAAATGTATTGGCGATACGCTTTACTGCACAGGCAATAAACTTGAAAACCCCGAAGATTCAGAGAAAACAGCAAACGAGGCAGTTTGGACAAAGAACACAGATTGCGGTCCTGAAAAAAAGATTACATCATCTGGTAATGTGATAGGTACGACATTACCTGAGGGTGATACTGATGCTTCAATGCTTGCATGTTTCCTTGTTGCTTATTATGATTGGCCTGAAAAGATGGACAAAGTGCCGGCACTTGTTAAAGAGTTAAATCTTAGTACAAGTGATGTTATGAAAGCCGTAAATAAAAAACTTGATAATGGCGGTTATGATAATGCAGACAGCATAAGAGCTTCTGTTAAGGCAGTTCTTGATAAAATTGATGTTGCAACCCCATCAATTTCTAAACTTGAAAATATTGCCGGCGGTATCAAGCTTTCTTGGAACAAGGTTTCGGGAACTTATGGTTATAGACTTTACCGTAAAACTTCATCAGGTTGGAAACGCTTTAAGGACACAACCGCTACAAGTTTTACTGATTCAGCGGTAAGTGTAAATCAGATAAAGACTTACACAATTCGTTGCATTGACAGCAGTGGCAAAACAATCAGCGGTTACAACTCAAAGGGTTGGTCGAAGAAGTATACACCTGTTGCTCCGATAATCAGCAAGCTAGAGAACACAACAAGCGGTATCAAGCTTAGTTGGAACAAAATCACAGGTGTTTACGGCTACAGGGTTTATCAGAAAACCTCAAACGGTTGGAAACGAATCAAGGACACAACCGCTACAAGCTTCACTGATTCAGTGGTAAGTGCAAATCAGACAAAGACTTACACAATTCGTTGCATTGATAAGAAAGGCAACACAATCAGCGGATTTAATTCAAAAGGTTGGTTGAAAAAGTATACAGCCGCAACACCGAAAATCACAAAGCTTAAAAACACTTCAAAGGGTGTAAGCGTGACATGGAACAAGGTCACAGGTGTGTATGGCTACAGACTTTACAGAAAGTATGCAGGCGGCAGTTGGACAAAGGTAAAGGACACAACTTCAACATCTTTCACGGATTCAGGTGCAAAGAAAGGCAAGAAGGTAACTTATACCGTTCGTTGTATTGACAAAAAAGGCAACACAGTCAGCGATTACAACAAAACAGGTTGGTCAATCACACGCAAATAACAAACATAACCGAACCCCGAAGTTTTTACGGACTTCGGGGTTTTACTTTTGAGTGTGTTTAATTTGTATCGTTTTTAAGTTCGAGAATGTAGTCGGTTGAAACCTTGTACAGCTTTGCAAGCGAAATAAGCACCTCTGACGGCACATCACGGTTTCCGTTTTCATACCTAAAATACTGCGGCTGTTTCATACCCAGATATTCCGCAACATCTTTCTGCGTCATATCGTGATCCTCACGCAACTCCCTTATCCTTTTATAATAAGGCATTTTATCACCCTTTTTATTTATTTGCTATTGACAGAATAACATTCTTTGTGATAAAATTTCTGTATAATAACCATATGGTTATAAATTAGAGAAAGGCGGAATTATTATGAAAAGAAAAATTGCGTGTTTATTAGCTTCTGTATTGCTTTGCATAAGTTTTTGTTCATGCGGAAAACAAACATCACCTGTTGAGGACTTTACTTATGAATTTGAAGAGGGAACTGTAAAAATCACGGGATATACAGGTGCAGACAGAGAAATTGTGGTGCCTGATACAATAGAGGAAAGACCTGTAACTACCATCGGTGAGGAAGCATTTAGTGGTTATGATTTGGTGTCAATTGTTTTGCCTGACACTTTGAAGACAATAGAAAAAGATGCGTTTTATCAATGTACTAATTTAAAAAGTATAGAAGTACCTGATGGGGTGACTGAAATTGGTACCCGTGCATTTGATAAATGTGAAGAACTTATAAATGTTAATTTACCTGATACATTAACATTACTTGATTCTGCTGCATTTTATGAATGCATTTCTTTAAAAGAAATAACAATTCCGAAAAACTTAACAGAATTAGAGAATGCATTGTTTTATGGATGTACTTCTTTAGAAAATATCGTAATTCCCGATAATATTGAAGAGATTGGAAAAAAGGTTTTTTATGGATGTGAAAACTTAAAATCTGTTACAATGTCTGACACCCTGATAGAGAAAGAAAAAAATAATTTTGATATATTTGATGGTTGTCCAAATGTGAAGATAAATGGTATACTGATTTCTGAGTTCAATACAGGAAGTTAATGATACATTGAATTAAAGCAAAATGTCAGAAACAGGGATTTGTAATTATAAACCTGTTTCTGACATTTTTGTTTGGATGTATAATTTTTAAGGTGATATAGTAATTGTTGGTACAATCCACCGTAGCGACGAACACGGTTCGCCGCTACGAATTGTTTTGTGTTTGCACACAAAACAAATGACGGTCACTGACCGCCACTGCAGACAGCACATAACTTTCAATACATAAAAAGTTTTTGTTAAACATAAAATCCCATCAAGGCGGGCGTCCAATGAACGCCTCTAAAGGATGACAATTGGATATAAATAAAAATCAGTCGGGAAGACATTGTTCAGCGTTTTGCAAACTGTCTTCCCGACATCCATTTTACATTTTCAATTTTTAACTTTCAATTTGCAATGTATTGCTCGGGCATCATAAGTTTTGCATAAGCAAGACTATCTACACGAACTACGCACCGAGGTACTCGGTTGAATAAAGCACGAGATATATAATAGTAACGCTCGGGAAATATAAGCTTCGCATTAACAAAACTATCTGCACGAACAGGGTGCAGCGACACGCTGCTTACATGCTTTCGGGGCAAGAAATGTTGAACATTGTAAGAACATTTTTGATAACGGCTCTTACGCAGTTGCAGAGTGCAAGTCTTGCCTGCATAAGACCTTCTTCCTCGCCCTTAACACGGCAGGCATTATAGAACTTGTGGAAAAGTGTTGCAAGCTGTGTTACATAGCGGGTAACCTTTGTTGGGTCGTAATCCTTTGCCGCACTGATGATTTCGTTGGTGTATGACGCAAGATGATTGATGAGTTCTTTTTCTTCGGGAGCTGTGAGAAGTGCAAGCTCTGCGTCTGTACATTCTCTCGGAGAAATGCCCTCTTTTGCAAGTGACTTGAAGATACTGCAAATTCTTGCGTGTGCGTACTGAACATAATAAACAGGGTTCTGGTTGTCCTGACTAACTGCAAGGTCAAGATCAAAGTCCATCTGTGTGTTAGCCTCTTTAGTGTTAAAGAGAAATCTTGCGCTGTCAACAGGCACTTCGTCAAGCAAATCGCCAAGCTGAATAGCCTTGCCGGTACGCTTGCTCATTTTTACAAGCTCACCGTCCTTAACAAGCTTAACAAGCTGCATAAGAACAACATTGAGCTTGTCACCGTCATAGCCGATAGCGTCCATTGCGCCTTTCATTCTCATAACATGACCGTGATGGTCTGCTCCCCAAACATCAATAAGAGTTGTGAATCCACGGTCAAACTTGTTCTTGTGATATGCAATGTCAGCTGTAAAATATGTCGGGTTGCCGTTCTGACGAATGAGAACATCGTCCTTTAATTCAAGGTTGTCAATATATTTCTGTGACTTGCCCTCTTTGAGAAGTTTCTGTGTGAGTACCTCTTTGTTCTTGTACCAAACGGCACCCTCTTTTTCGTAGGTAAGTCCCTTTTCTGTGAGAAGGTCAACAACTGCCTTAACAGCACCACTCTTGTGAAGCTCGCTTTCAAAGAACCACTTGTCATAGAAAATCTTGTATTTTTCCATATCAGCCTGCATCTTCTTGATGTTCTTCGGAAGTGCATAGTCAACAAGAGCCTTCTTGCGTTCTTCTGCGCTTACATTAACAAGGCTGTCGCCGTTTAGGTCAGCATATTCCTTTGCAAGGTCTTTGATGTCCTCACCCTGATAGCCGTCCTCGGGGAACTCTATTTCATCGCCCTTGAAAATCTGAAGATATCTTGCTTCAAGTGAACAGCCGAACTTTTCAATCTGATTGCCGGCGTCGTTTACATAAAATTCACGCCATGCGTTGTAGCCTGCCTTGTCAAGAACAGCGGCAAGACAGTCACCGAGAGCACCGCCTCTTGCGTTGCCCATGTGCATAGGACCTGTCGGGTTGGCGGATACGAACTCAACCATAACCTTTTCATCTCTGCCGTACTCACTTCTGCCGTATGCTTCGGGATTGGCAAGGATTTCTCTGATTACAGCCGAATAAAATTCAGTGCCGAGGAAGAAGTTGATGAATCCCGGACCTGCTGTTTCAAAGCGGTCAAACATTGTACCCTCAAGGTCAAGGTTTGATGTGATAGCCTGTGCAATTTTGAAAGGCGGCATACGAAATACCTTTGCGCCTGCCATTGCCGCATTTGTTGCAAAGTCGCCGTGGCTTCTGTCGGCAGGTGTTTCAATGATAAACGGAGCGGCTTCTGCCTGCGGAAGTTCACCGTTTGCGATTGCCTTTTCAATAGCGTTTTCAATTGCCTTTTTAAGCTGTTGTACAGCAAGTGCGTATGTATCCATATCAATCTACCTCATTTTCAAACTTTTCTTTTTCTTCAACCGTAATTTTAAACTTGTTTTCGCTCACAAGGTCATTGTTGAAATCAAGCGTGTAGCTTACTTCAAGAGTGCCGCCCTTTTCCGTGAGGGTGTTGTTCATAGTTTTTGTGAAAACCCCTATCATAAGGTCGCCTGCGGGCGTTTGGTACAGGCATTGATGTCTTCTGCCTTTTTCAAGCATAAGCTGTGAACGCATAGGCCCTTTGCGTGTGATTGTAACCATATCGCCCTGAACCTTGATGAGATTGTCGTAAAAGCTCTGCGGTGCGTCCTCGTCATATTCCTTGTAGCCTATGTAACAATGGTCTTTCTTCATCAGAAAGTTTCCCTCTGTGAGAACTTCGATTCTGTCGCTGTCATCGTCAAGAATCTGTTCGCCCAGAATGGAAATCATATATTTACCTTTATTCTTTTCCTTATCTGCCATAGCTTTCCTCATCAATACTGTTCAATGTCAATCTGTGTAACAGTATGCTCCATATCTCTTCCCAAAAATAGACCTGCAACGCTTTTAAATCCGTCAGGAGTGTCGCTGACATAAAATTCGGGAGTCTGATGCACACTGTCTGTGTTGAGCAGATTGTTTTCTCTGAGAATTTTTGAACAATAGATTGCAGTTTCATATCCCGAATCAACAAGCGTAACTCCGTCACCCATAAAGTCAGCAATTGCGTCACGCAAAAGCGGATAGTGAGTGCAGCCGAGAATGAGGGTGTCAACGCCTGTTTCCTTGAGTTCGGAAAGATATCTTCTGATGACAAGCCTTACAATCTGGTCGTCACGACAGATGAAGCCGTTTTCAACAAGCGGAACAAAAAGTGGACAAGCCTGCTCATAAACCTTGTATTTTGGGTTTAGCTTTTCAAGGCGGAGCTTGTAGCTGTGGCTCGAAATTGTTGCGGCAGTGCCGATAATTCCTATTTTACCGTTCTTTGTTTTTCGGTCGGCGATGAATGCGGTTGGATTTACAACGCCTGTGTATGGAACAGGGAGCCTTTCTTCAAGCATATCGCCTGCAACCGAACTTACCGTGCCGCAGGCTGCAACGATTGTCTTAACATTGTGTTTTAACAAAAAGCTTGCGTCCTGAAAGGCATACTTTGAAATTGTTTCACGGCTTCTGTTACCGTAGGGTACTCGTCCCGTATCTCCAAAGTATATTATTTTCTCGTTTGGCAGCACATGCAAAAACTCTTTTACAGCGCTGAGTCCGCCTAATCCGGAGTCGAAAACTCCGATAGCATCTTGACAAGACATAATAAAACCTTCTTTTACATTAGTATACAGCTTAAATAATAACACAATAATGTGTTTCTTGCAAGTCAAAACCTTTGACAAATCTGTTATTTGATTGTATAATGAATTCTGACAGACTAATCCGAGAGGAAGATTAAGTTGGAATTTAAAAAAGCATTTGATTATATCGTTGGCAAGGTTGAAGAAGAGCTTGTAAAACAGAACTATACAAAGCAGAAAGTTGTTGCCGAAAATGACAACGAGCTTGTATCACTTTTTACAAGTGCGGCTCTTGCTTATTCGGTAGTATATTATAAGGATAAAGAACAGATGGTTCTTCGTTCATGCACAATGACAGACGAAGGTCCTGACAATGAATGGAAAACACTTGCAACTTGGCTCTATGATGAAGAGGTCGGTACTCAGAAAGATGCCGACAGTATCGCAAATGACTTTGTTGAGGCAGTGTCAGGCACACTTGCAATCAAAAGAGCAAAGCAGGTTAAGCAGAAAAAGAAAAAGGATGACGACGGAACCGCCGATCCGAAGTTCCTTGCAAAGCGTTTTGTAACATATTTCCCCGAACTCCGTGAGGAAATCAAGAACGAGGAAGATTGCTACTTCCCATTCAGAGGCGCAACATTCGCAAAAGAGCATATTGCTCCAAAGCTTCCGACATATATAAAGCGTGCAAACAAGAATGAAATTGAAAAGTTCGCAGGTGTGTTCAATCTTCAGTACAACAACGGCGATGTTGACACAAGAGCAATCATTACAATTGTTCTTCTCAACTCTCTTGATGATGCCGATTACAACACACTTTATGACTATTTCAGCGATGACCTTAAAGTTGCCGCAACAAATGCAAGAGCTTTTAAGGGCAAGACAGTAAAGCCTGAAAAGGTTAAGAAAGTTAAGGCTAAGGCAAGCACCTTGTCTGACAAATGATTTAACTGTAATCACCGTAAGTTCCGTCAAATAAGGCGGAATTTACGGAATACTGCAACAAATGTAGAATTTGTGCAGATAAATTGCAAAAAAGGCTTGACTAAAGCCTTGATATATGGTAAAATAACCTTACCTCTGAAAGGGGCTTATTTTTTTGTGCCCTATTGAGGGAGGCTAAAATATTCCGAAAAAACCGGGAGGTGCCGTTATGAGAGTAAAAATCACATTGGCCTGCACAGAGTGCAAACAGCGTAATTACAACACAATGAAGAACAAGAAAAACAGTCCTGACAGACTTGAAATGAACAAGTACTGCCGTTTCTGTAAGAAACACACTCTTCACAAGGAAACAAAATAATGGAGGTACAAAATGGCTGAGAAAAAGTCTGAAACTGCAAAGGCATCTGCTAAGAAGCCTGCTAAGAAGCCTAATGTTTTCAAAAGGCTTGCAAAGTACCTCGGCTCCTGTAAGGGTGAAATCAAAAAGATCACATGGCCGACTCCAAAGCAGACAACAAAGAACTTCGGTATTGTTATCGCTATGGTAGCCATCGTAGGCGTATTCATCTTCGCCCTTGATCAGGGCTTGTACGCTCTCGTTGGTCTTTTTATGAACACAACCGCTTGATTCGTACCTGACATTACTTGATTTACGAAAGGAAGAAAGTTGTTATGGCAGAATCAGAAGCAAAATGGTATGTTGTTCATACTTATTCAGGTTATGAAAACAAGGTCGCAACAGATCTTATGACCACAGCTGAAAACAGAAATCTTCAGGATATGATTATTGATGTCAAAGTTCCTGTTGAGATTGTAACCGAAACAGTCGGTGATAAAACCAAAGAGGTTGAAAACAAACTGTTTCCCGGCTATGTTTTTGTTAAGATGGTCTATACCGATGAAACCTGGTATGTTGTTCGCAACATCAGAGGTTGCACGGGATTTGTAGGACCGGGATCAAAGCCTGTTCCACTCACAGATGCGGAAGTTTACAGAATGGGTGTTGAAACACGAAGCGTTAAGCTTAACTATTCTGTCGGCGATTCAGTTCGCATTATAGACGGTCCGCTTGAGGATTTTGTCGGTGTCGTTGAAGAAATTGACGCTGACAAGGATTATGTCCGTGTAGTTGTTTCTATGTTCGGACGAGAAACTCCGGTTGAACTTGAGCTTGCTCAGGCTGAACCGATAGAAGATTAAACAAACAATAATCAGCCGATTGGCTTTTTATTGGGAGTGTAATGCTCCCTGTGGGAGGGACCCTACACAGTGGCGTCCCGCAATTTACCACGAATTTTGGAGGTGCAAACACAATGGCTCAGAAGGTTGTAGGCTTAATTAAGCTGCAGATTCCCGCCGGAAAGGCTACTCCGGCACCACCTGTTGGTCCGGCTCTCGGTCAGCACGGTGTAAACATTGTTGCGTTCACAAAGGATTTTAATGAGCGTACAAAGAATGATATCGGTCTTATCATTCCGGTAGTTATTACTGTATATGCAGACCGTTCATTCACTTTCATTACAAAGACTCCGCCTGCTGCAGTTCTTCTTAAGAAGGCTTGCGGTATCGACAGCGGTTCAGGCGTACCTAACAAGACAAAGGTAGCTCAGATCACTCGTGAGCAGATCACAAAGATCGCAGAGCAGAAGATGCCTGACCTCAACGCAGGTTCACTTGATGCTGCTATCAGTATGATTTCCGGTACAGCAAGAAGCATGGGTATTACAGTAGTTGACTAATTATTTCCGGGTGGGAGGATAATTCCGATTGACCACCTAACAATGGAGGAAGACTGATGAAACACGGTAAGAAATATGTTGACGCTGCTAAGCTCGTTGACAGAACTAAATTATATGATACAAACGAGGCACTCGATACAGTTATCAAGACTGCAGTTGCTAAGTTTGACGAAACAGTTGAGCTTCATGTAAAGCTCGGCGTTGACAGCCGTCATGCTGACCAGCAGGTTAGAGGTGCGGTTGTTCTTCCTAACGGTACAGGTAAAAAGGTTAGAGTTCTTGCAATTTGTAAGGGCGCTAACGAAGAGCTTGCCAAGGAAGCAGGTGCTGACTTTGTCGGTGCTGAGGATATGACACAGAAGATTCAGCAGGAGAACTGGATGGACTTTGATGTTCTTATCACAACTCCTGATTGCATGGGTCTTGTTGGTCGTCTTGGTAGAATCCTCGGTCCCCGTGGTCTTATGCCTAACCCCAAGGCAGGTACAGTAACTCCTGACATTGCCAAGGCTGTTAAAGAAGCTAAGGCAGGTAAGATTGAGTACCGTCTTGACAAAACAAACATCATTCACTGCCCAATCGGTAAGGCAAGCTTCGGTGCCGAGAAGCTCGGTGAAAACCTTGACACTCTCATGGGTGCTATCGTAAAGGCTAAGCCTGCTGCTTCAAAGGGTCAGTATATCCGCTCAGTTGCCATTACTTCAACAATGGGACCGAGCGTTCGCATCAACCCTGCAAAGTTTGGTGCTTAATTAAAGATATTTACACGGTAGTGTGAATATATAAATTCGCTGTTCTAAAGACAGCAGGTGCGTAAGCGTAAAGGTTTTTCCTGCCTGCCGAGGAAGATGCAAATTATACTTTTTGTATTTTTGCAGCCGTCCGCGGTAAAACGGACGGCTGTTTTTTATGAACTGCGTTACAAATATTTTGGAGGTGAATTTATCTTGCCAAGTCAAAGTGTTTTAGAGCAGAAGAAAGCAATCGTTGCAGAGCTTTCAGAAAGACTTAAAAGCTCAATCACAGGTGTAGTTGTTAGCTACGAGGGTATCAACACAGAGGACGATACAAAGCTCAGAAAAGAGCTTCGTGAGAACGATGTTAAGTACACTGTAGTAAAGAACACACTTCTTTCCCGTGCTTGCGAGGAAGCAGGTCTTGATGACATTAAGCCTGTTCTCGAGGGTACAACAGCTATTGCTACAAGCGACAGCGAGTACGCTGCTGCTGCAAGAATCCTTTGCAACTATGCTAAGGATCATGACAACTTTAAGGTTAAGTCAGCTTATCTTGACGGCGCTGTAATTGATATGGACACAATCGTTGCCCTTTCAAAGCTCCCGACAAGAGAAGTACTTCTCGCAAATGTTCTTGGTGCATTCCAGGCACCTATCGCATCCTTTGCGCGTGCCGTACAGGCTATCGTTGACAAGGGCGGCGTTGAAGCTTGTGCTGCTGAGGCAGCAGAAGAGGCTCCTGCAGAGGCAGAAGCTCCCGCAGCAGAATAATCGGCTGCAATCAATTAAAATTTTACTAATTATCATATTGGAGGTAAATTACAATGGCATCAGAGAAAATTACTGCTATTATTGAAGAATTAAAAGGCCTCACAGTTCTTGAGCTTTCAGAGCTCGTTCACGCTGTAGAGGATGAGTTTGGTGTATCAGCTGCTGCTGCAGTTGCAGTTGCTGGTCCTGCTGCTGACGGTGGCGCTGGTGCTGCTGAGCAGACAGAGTTCGATGTAGTTCTTAAGGCTGCAGGCGGCAACAAGATTGCTGTTATCAAGGCTGTTCGTGAAATAACAGGTCTTGGTCTTAAGGAAGCAAAGGCACTCGTTGACGGTGCTCCTAAGGCTCTCAAGGAAGGCGTTTCTAAGGAAGACGCTGAAGCTATGAAGGCTAAGCTCGAAGAGGCTGGCGCTGAAGTAGAACTTAAGTAATTTTACTTATAGCTTGCATTTTAAGTCCGACAGATTTCTGTCGGACTTTTTTGCGTTTATTGTTAAAATTTGTCATTTTTGATTTAGCATAAATTTGATTTTTCATCTTACAATAAATGAGTATGGACAATATAATCACAATGTCTGTTTTAACTGCTTTTGATTGCTGTTTTGCTTGACGAGCCGATTCTTTTGTGATAAACTATTAACGAACATAGGGTGTTGGATATTAACGCTGACAAGGGGTATTTGTCGCAATTCCACTATCTATGTGAATTCAGAAAACATAGAAAGGTTGATACTGAAATGGCAAAGATTGATTTAACAAAGTACGGTATTACAGGTACCACTGAAATCGTTCACAATCCTTCTTATGAAGAGCTTTTCAAAGAAGAAACAAGACCCGAACTCGAGGGTTATGAAGTTGGTCAGGAAACTGAGCTTGGCGCAGTTAATGTTAAGACCGGCGTTTACACAGGTCGTTCACCTAAGGACAAGTTCATCGTTATGGACGAGAACTCAAAGGACACTGTTTGGTGGACTTCTGACGAGTACAAGAACGACAACCATCCTGCATCTGAGGAAACTTGGAAGGCAGTTAAGGAAATCGCAAAGAAAGAGCTTTCTAACAAGAAGCTTTATGTTGTAGATGCTTTCTGCGGTGCCAACAAGGACACCCGTATGGCTATCCGTTTCATCGTTGAGGTTGCTTGGCAGGCTCACTTTGTAACAAATATGTTCATCACTCCTTCAGCTGAAGAGCTTGAAAACTTTGAGCCTGATTTCGTTGTTTACAACGCATCAAAGGCTAAGGTTGAAAACTACAAGGAACTCGGTCTTAACTCAGAAACAGCTGTTGTATTCAACATCACAAGCCGTGAGCAGGTTATCATCAACACATGGTACGGCGGTGAAATGAAGAAGGGTATGTTCTCAATGATGAACTACTACCTCCCGCTCAAGGGCATCGCATCAATGCACTGCTCAGCTAACACAGACAAGAACGGCGAGAACACAGCTATCTTCTTCGGTCTTTCAGGTACAGGTAAGACTACACTTTCAACAGATCCTAAGAGACTCCTCATCGGTGATGACGAGCACGGCTGGGATGACAACGGCGTATTCAACTTTGAAGGCGGCTGCTATGCTAAGGTTATCAACCTTGACAAAGAGTCAGAGCCTGACATCTACAACGCTATCAGAAGAGACGCTCTTCTTGAAAATGTTACTGTTGACAAGGAAGGCAAGATTGACTTTAACGACAAGACTGTAACAGAGAACACTCGTGTATCATATCCGATTGATCACATCGACAACATTGTTCGTCCTGTTTCTTCAGCTCCTGCTGCAAAGAATGTAATCTTCCTTTCAGCTGATGCTTTCGGCGTACTTCCGCCTGTTTCAATCCTCACACCTGAGCAGACAAAGTACTACTTCCTTTCAGGCTTCACAGCTAAGCTTGCAGGTACAGAGCGTGGCATCACAGAGCCAACTCCAACATTCTCTGCTTGCTTCGGTCAGGCATTCCTCGAGCTTCATCCTACAAAGTATGCTGAAGAGCTCGTTAAGAAGATGGAAATGAGCGGTGCTAAGGCATACCTCGTAAACACAGGTTGGAACGGCACAGGCAAGCGTATCTCTATTAAGGATACTCGTGGTATCATCGACGCTATTCTTGACGGTTCTATCACAAAGGCTCCTACAAAGACAATTCCACACTTCAACTTTGAAGTTCCTACAGAGCTCCCGGGCGTTGATTCAGGCATCCTCGATCCTCGTGACACATATGCAAATGTTGCTGATTGGGAAGAGAAGGCTAAGGATCTTGCAAGCCGTTTTGTTAAGAACTTTGCTAAGTACGAAGGCAACGAAGCTGGTAAGGCTCTCGTTGAAGCAGGTCCTAAGGCTTAATTTGCCCGACTGTGCTTAACGCATCATAATTGGTGCAACCTTTATCTAATAAAAATTTCACCCGAAAGGTTTTTGAAAAAATTCCTTTCGGGTGTTTTTATTGTTTGTATTGCTTTTGTTGTAACAGTAGTATATAATTTTATCATAAGATAAAATATTACGGTGAATTGCTATGAAACAAAAATATTATGTTATTGATGCTATGAGAGCAAACGGCGGTTATGCGACATTACAGCAATTAAATATGCTTGTTGATTTTTCAACCTGGAAAACAAAAACACCTGAGGCATCTATCAGAAGAATTGTTCAGGAAAATGATGAGTTTTTCAGAATACAACCCGGATTGTGGGCATTAAGAGAATATGAAAATGAAGTCAATAAGAAATTTAATATTATAAAAAGCAATGTCGAAAGTGTCTGTCAATTTACCCATTCTTATTTTCAAGGCATTATAGTTGAAATAGGCAATATAAAAAAACTTGGGACATATGTGCCTCCGCAGGATAAAAATAAGTTGTTTCTGGAAAAGAAACTATCCGATATAATTACCGTTCATGATATATACAAGTTTACTTATGATGATATTATAAGAAATGCAAAAACGGTAGATGCAATATGGTTTAACGAAAGAAAAATGCCTTGTGCTTTTTATGAGGTAGAGCATACCACGAATATAAAAAACTCTCTGAATAAATTTTTTGAATTACAAGATTTCAGAGCAAAGTTTTACATTGTTGCCGATAAGGCTAGAAAAAGACAGTTTGAAGATGTAATAGGTGCATCAATATATAATCCAATAAGAGAAATGGTCGGATTTGTTAGTTACGACGATCTTGTGAAACAGTATTCAAATGAAAGTAAAATTAAAAGGGTGATATGATGAAAAAGTATGTAATTGCGATAGAAGAAGTAGTGGTACAAAATTTTGAAATTGAGGCGGACAGCCAAGAAGAGGCACTAAATAAATTAAAAACAGGATATAAAAACGGCATATATGTTTTAGAGCCTGGAGAAGTTCAATCAAAAAAGATGTCAATTGTAAAACCCGAACAAAATGCAACCGAATGGATAGAATTTTAAAATTATAATTACAGCCACAAGACATACTGCTTGTCTTGTGGCTGTTTTGATGCGAAAAAATTTTACAAAAATGCAGACATTTCTTTTATGTTTTCTTCTTCGGTTTCTAACATCCTTTTGGCGAGGAGGCTGACATGGGGGTCATTGCCGTTATAATCTCTTATTTTGCGTGACATTTTATTCACTCCCATTGTGTTGCCTTTTATCATCATTTCGGCAATGTGCGAAGATGACGAGTCACGCTTTAAATCCCTTTGTGCGGCATAGCGTGTCATTGCTTTTGTCATATTACTCACTCTGTGTGGCTCTGCGCCACGATTTTGCAACATTTTATTTGCACAATGATACAGCTTTCCGTATTTAATAAGATGTTCGCACAAAACACCGTCAACCTTGCTGTCCTTCAAACTTTTCCTTACGCTCGTAATTCCCTGACAGCCCATTTCGGCATTCTGCAAAACGCAGTTGAGCATTTCAATATCGTTAGTCATAACAAATCACCTCTGTAGATATTATTTACGGGAATTTTTGTGTTTATGCAACCGTAAAAAATTAGGTTGCAACACAGCCGTTTTTATGGTTTAATATCTATTAGATAATTAAAAAATAGGTGATTTTATGGCTGACGCAAAGTTACATACAATAAAACTTCCGTATCCCGACAAGGGCGACAGAACCGTCTGGATTTATGTTCCGTCACATTCCGACGGTGAAAAACTTCCCGTAGTCTATATGACAGACGGACAGAATCTTTTTGACGATAATTCAACTCCGCACGGTTCGTGGGAGGTTGTAAAAGCCGTTGAAAACGAGCAGAAAAGCGGTGTAGGCAACGCTGTAATTGTAGGCATCGACAACGGTAATGCTTGGCGTGACAGCGAACTTACTCCGAAATCAATCGGTGAGGTTCAGCACCTTGAAATGTTCTGCGAGGATTTCAAACCCGAGGGCGAAATCTTTGACAATTTTCTTATGAATACCGTCATTCCGTATGTTGAAAATAACTTCCCCGTATGTACCGACAGACAGAATGTTGCCGTCTGCGGAAGCTCATCGGGCGGACTTATGTCATTCTTTTCGGCTGTTGAACACCCCGAAAAATTCGGCTATGCAGGTGTGTTTTCTCCTGCATTTCTCTGTTACACAAGAGAGGATTGGGCAAAATATCTTTCAACAAAAATTGTTGAAAATATGCCGTACCTCTACATCTATACAGGTAACGGTGACGAGCTTGAAGAGATGATTTTTGAAAGCACCGAAATGCTCTACGAACTTTTGGAAGAAAGCTTCTATCCGTATGACAGAATGAACGAGGTCATTCTTTTTGAAAACGCACACAATGAAAAATCGTGGCGAGAAATTTTCCCCGATTTTCTCCACACATTTTTGAGCAGACTTTGATAATATGAACAGCAAAATTGATATAAAAATATGCACCGTGGATATGCTGTCGGACCTGCAATATCTTTGCAGAACAACTTTTTCCGAAACATTTTCCGATTTAAAAAAAGAAATGAAAGGGTAAAATCAAAATGATTAAATACAAAATTAATATAGGTGAAAAGGAAAATGAAATATTAAAGGATATTTTTTTGGACTGCATGGGCGGCAAAACAAAGCGATTGTGTTTAAGAATAGTTTCTTGTTTTGCAGTAATATATATTTTATTAGAAACATTTCTCTTTGATGCTAATGATGACGGCTCAATTAATTATATGTCACTTGCCTTGGCGGCAATATTTGTTTGGCTTGCAATCTTTGCAAGAAAAATTCAAGAATTAATGTTTTACATAAAGTCATCAAAAATAACTCCGGAGAAAAAACAGGGTGTGAGGGAATATGTGTTTTCTGAAGGTGGCATAAAGGTATCATCATTATTATCTAGCAGTATGAATCCATGGGCTACTTTTTCGTCATGGGGATATTATAAAAACTACATTTACATAGTTATGCCTTCCAAAGGATTTTTGCTTGTTAGTCTTAATGACCTTTCTGTGAATGAAATAAATGATTTGACAAATCTTCTCAAAAGGCACCTCAGCTTTTGCCCGAACTAACAGTATTTTAACAAAACAAAAAGGACAGCCTTTAAGACTGTCCAAAAAATGTGATTTGGTTTAAATCGGAATTATGCGATGATTTCGCCGTCAACCGTACCGCCAAGACCTGCGGCATTTGATTCGTCTGTGTCAATGTGCATTGCAGGAGCGTAGTTTGCGTTTACTCTGATTACAACATCACCGAATGTTGTTGCTCTGCCTGTATTTTCGCCAACCTTAACCGAAACGAGCTGTTTGTCTTTAAGACCAAACTCCTCGGCAGTTTTCGGATCAAGGTGAATGTGTCTTTTAGCGGCAATTACACCGCATTCGATTTCAACCTCGCCCTCGGGACCGACAAGCTTGCAGCCTGGTGTGCCTGCAATATCGCCTGATTCTCTGACAGGAGCGGCAATGCCGAGCTTACGAGCGTCTGTAAGAGAGATTTCAACCTGATCTGCACTTCTTTCGGGACCGAGAATTGACATTTTCATTTCACTTTTCGGACCTACAACAGTTACCTTTTCAACACAGGCAAACTGTCCGGGCTGTGAAAGATTCTTTTTGTTTGTAAGAGTAGCGCCCTTGCCAAAGAGAGCCTCAAGAGTTTCTTTGGTAACATGAACATGATGCGCTGATGTTTCAACCATTACTTTCATTTTGTGTACCACCATTCAATTAGAATTCGCCGTACGGCTTCGTGTTTATTTTACTACTTTATTCTTGGAATTTCAACATTTTTGATAAATTTAAATCTTTATTTTGGGAGAGAAAATTATGTATAATACCTGGGAAGAATTAAAATCGGCTTGTGAAAACTGTCACAGGTGTGAACTCTGCGAAACCCGCACAAATGTTGTTGTGGGCGTCGGCAACGAAAATGCAGAGGTTATGTTCATCGGTGAAGGTCCGGGCGAAAACGAGGATCTTCAAGGCGAACCGTTTGTCGGCAGAGCAGGCAAACTGCTTGACAAAATGCTTGCGGCTGTTGACCTTGACAGAAACAAGAATATTTACATTGCCAATATGGTAAAGTGCCGTCCGCCGAAGAACCGTGACCCAAAGCCCGAAGAACAGGAAATGTGCATTGAGTGGCTCAGAACACAGGTGAGAATGATCAAGCCGAAAATCATTGTCTGTCTCGGCAGAATTGCGGCGGCAAGGCTTATTAAATCGGATATCAAAATCACAAAGGAACACGGTCAGTGGATTGAGAAAAACGGTGTGCTTATGATGGCAATGCTTCATCCTGCGGCAATTTTGCGTGATCCGCGCAGAAAGCCCGACGCTTTTGACGATTTCTTAAAGCTTCGTGATAAAATCAACGAGGTCTGTGACCGTACATATGAATAATTTTTTGCAGCGGAGGTTTAGTGTGACCTCTGCTGTTTTTATATGTATAATTTCAAAATATTGTACATACAGATGACGAATACGGTAAGATTTCTGTTGATATTGCGGTGTTAATTTGGTATAATTAGTATGCAAAGCACAGTGATTTTTTCTGTAAGAAACATATGAAAAGGGTGATTTTATGAGCCTTGTAGAATTTAATAATGTTTACAAAAGATACAAAACGGGTGAGATTGTCATCAATGCGGTTGACGGCATTTCGTTCAAGGTTGAGAAGGGCGAGTTTGCAATTGTAGTCGGTGCATCCGGTGCAGGCAAAACAACCGTTCTGAATATTCTCGGCGGAATGGACAGCTGTTCCGAGGGCGAAATCATTGTCGGCGGAAAGGATATAAGCAAATTTAAGGACAAACAGCTTATCGAGTACAGACGGCACGACATAGGCTTTGTGTTTCAGTTCTACAACCTTGTTCATAACCTTACGGCAAAGGAAAATGTTGAGCTTGCCGCTCAGATTTGCAGTAATCCTCTTGACAGCGAAACTGCTCTTGACAGCGTGGGCTTGCTTGAAAGGGCAAACAACTTCCCCGCACAGCTTTCGGGCGGTGAACAGCAGAGAGTTTCAATCGCAAGAGCGCTCGCCAAAAGACCGAAGCTTTTGCTTTGTGACGAACCGACAGGTGCGCTTGACTACAACACGGGCAGACAGATTCTGAAATTGTTGCAGGAAACCTGCCGTAAAGACAAAATGACCGTTGTTCTCATCACTCACAACGGAGCAATAACACCGATGGCGGATCACATTATAAGAATGAAAAGCGGAAAAATTGTTGAAGATATTTACAATGAAAATCCGAAAAATGTTGAAGAAATTGAGTGGTAAAAAATGAAAAGGAGGTGTCACAATGACTAAATCCTTGATAAAAAACACATTCAGAGAAATTAAAAATACAAAGGCAAGATTTATCTCAATTATGGCGATTATCGCCCTCGGAGTGGGATTTTTTGCCGGAATAAAGGCAACGGTTCCGTCAATGTACAATCTTGCAAGAACCTACACGGACGAGCAGGAGCTTATGGATTACCGACTTGTGTCAACGGTCGGATTTGACGAGGACGACATAAAGGCGGTAAAAAATACGGACGGAGTAACCTCTGTTATGCCGTCATATTTCTGCGATGTTCAGACCGATGCCGACAGCGGCGGCAGGACTATGAGAGTCATTGCGCTTCCCGAAAAATACGGTGATAATTCCGTTCAGAACAAGCTTGTTTTGACGGAAGGCAGACTTCCCGAAAAGTCGGGTGAAATTGCAGCCGATTCAAGCTCGTTCACGGCAGAGGGTTATAAAATCGGCGACAAAATCAGATTTGCAAAACAGACGGGCGATACAGATACTTCAACCGAACTTAAAACCCTTGAATACACGGTGGTCGGTCTTGTACAGTCACCTCTTTACATAGCATATCAGCGAGGAACTACGACGGTCGGTAACGGAAAAATCTCGGACTATTTCTACATTTGCCCCGAAGATTTCGCCTTTGAACGCTACACGGAGCTTTATGTAAAAACCGATATTTCGGATAAATTCCCGGCATACACGGACGATTATGATAATGCCATAGAGAATAAAGCCGCCGATTTTGAAAAGGTGGGAGAGGACAGGAGCAACAGCTTTACGGTTGAGGTTATCGACAAGGCTAAGAGCGACCTTGCAGATGCAAAACAGGAGTATTCGGACAATAAAGAAAAAACCGAAAAGAAGCTTGCCGATGCAAAGACGGCGATTGATGACGGCAAAAAAGAGCTGAAAACCAAGACCGATGATGCACAGAAAAAACTTGATTCGGCAAAACAGCAGATTGAGGACGGCAAGACACAGCTTGAAAATTCACGTAATGAATATAACACAAAAATTGCCAATGCACAGGCTCAGATTGCCGAAAAGGAAAGTCAGCTTAATTCTGCCGAAAAACAGTATAATTCTTCAAAAGCAGAATTTGATAAAGAAATTTCAAAATCACAGGCTGAAATTGAAAATGCGGAATATCAGCTGCAGTCGGCAAAGGATACATTTCAAACCGAACAGGAACCACAGCTTTTGGCAGGAATAAGTCAGGCTGAGGACGCTGTTTCGGCTTTGCAGAATCAAATCAGTCAGACAACCGATGAAGAAACGCTTGCTGTTTTGAACGCACAGCTTGAACAGGCTCAGCAGAAGCTTGACGAACTCAACGCAACATACGATTCCGCAAAGGCACAGCTTGAAGAAAGCGAAAGCCGACTTTCCGAAAGCAAGGCTCTTTTTGAACAGAAAAAGAGTGAGGGACAGGCTCAGCTTGACTACGCATATTCACAGATTTCAAGCGGAAGAACACAGCTTGATGCCGCAAAAGCAGAACTTGCACAACAGTCGGCAGACGGTCAGGCACAGCTTGATTCGGCAGAAAGCAAGCTGAATGACGCTCAGAGCGAGTATGACAGCGGTGTTGCAAAGCTTGCCGAGGAAAAGAAAAACGGCGAGAAAAAACTCTCCGATGCACAGACAGAATACGATGACGGTGTTAAAAAAGCCGATGAAGAATTCAAAAAGGCAGAGGATAAAATCAAAGATGCAGAGGAAGAAATTAATTCTCTTACAGAACCAAAGTGGTATGTCTTCGACAGAAGTGACAACCCGGGTTACTCAACATTTTCGTCAAATGCTGACAGACTCGGCGCTGTTGCAACGGTATTTCCAGTATTCTTCCTGCTCGTAGCGGTGCTTGTCTGCGTAACCACAATGACAAGACTTATTGAGGAAAAGCGTACCGAAATCGGAACGCTGAAAGCACTCGGCTACAGCAACACAAGCATTGTAATGAAGTTTGTAATCTACTCGTTGCTTGCGGCTGTTATCGGAAGTGTAATCGGTATTTTAATCGGCATTTTCACCTTGCCGTTTGTAATTTATGATGCTTACAAAATTATGTACTACATCGGCGATATAACGCTGATACCAGACTATACAAGCATAATTTTCGGAATTGTTGCCGCAGTTGTCTGCACGGTTGTTGTGTCGGTTGTAGTGTGTGCTAAATCTCTGCACGAAAAGCCTGCGGCTGTTATGCGGCCGAAAGCACCAAAGGCGGGCAAGAGAATTTTGCTTGAACGCATAAAACCGTTGTGGTCACATATGAGCTTTAACTCAAAGCTGACCGCAAGAAATCTGTTCAGATACAAGGTAAGACTTTGTATGACTGTTATCGGTGTGGCAGGCTGTACGGCTCTGATTGTTGCCGCATTCGGTTTGCTCAACAGCTTTGAACCGATGACACACGATCAGTTTGAAACAATCTATAAATACGATGCCGTTGTTGTTCCTAAAGACAGCGGAAGTGCCGACAATCTTTCATTTCTGACTGATACACTTGATAAAAACAGCAATGTCAAACACTCAATGCTTGTTTCACAGCAGGAATGTACGGTAACACACGGCAGTAAGGTTAAGGACAGCGACACAAATCTTGTTGTACCGCAGAATCCCGAAAAGTTTGACGAAATTGTTTCTCTGCATACAAGAAAGGGCAAAGAAGAACTCAAGCTTTCGGACAGCGGAGTAATGCTCAGCGAAAAAATGTGCAGTGAGCTTGGAATAAAAACAGGCGATAAAATCACACTGAATGTTGACGGCAAAAAGGCAGAGGTCAAGGTCAGCGGAATTTTTGAACAGTACATTTACAATTTTGTTTATATGACGCCAACCGCTTATAAGAGCTTGTTCGGCAGTGACTGCACCTATAATATGGCTGATGTCGCACTCAAAGATACCTCGGATTCCGCCTGCGACAAATTCGGTTCACAGGTTTTATCAGATGATAAAATTGCGGCGGTAAGCTACATTGCGTCAAGCTTAAACGAATTTAGAAATATGCTCAACTCTCTTGATATGGTTGTTACGGTTATGATAATCTGCGCAGCGGCACTTGCCTTTGTTGTACTCTACAACCTGACTAATATCAACATTGCCGAGCGTGTCCGTGAAATTGCAACCTTTAAGGTTCTCGGATTCTACAACCGCGAAACTTCATCATTCATTTACAAAGAGAACATAATTCTGACCCTCCTCGGAATTATCGTAGGTCTGTTTCTCGGAAATCTTTTGACAGGTTTCATCATTCAGACGGTTGAGGTTGACAACGTTATGTTTGGAAGAGATATTTATTTCACTTCATACCTCTATGCGGCAGGGCTGACATTCCTGTTCTCGCTTCTTGTAAATGCGGTTATGAGCTTTAAGATTAAAGCCGTTAATATGGTTGAAAGCCTTAAAAGCGTTGAATAACGGAATATTTTGCCGTATGCTCAAAAAATCTTTTGTAAAATATTGATTGAATACAGCAATTGTGTTATAATACAGAAGAATAGGCTAAATAAATAGGCTGACAGGCAAAATATCTGTGAAAGGATAGTTACAGTAATGATAAAAGCTAATGAATACCGCACAGTCACCTGCGGTGAGTTAAGAGAAGAAAATATCGGACAGCAGGTCAGAGTTGCGGGCTGGGTTGAAAATATCCGTGACCACGGCGGTGTAATGTTCCTTGATATCCGTGATCAGTACGGTGTGCTTCAGGTTGTTGTTCACAACGATGAACTTCTTAAGAATATCAACAAGGAATGTACAGTAACTCTCAGCGGTACTGTTGTTAAGCGTGACGAAGAAACAATCAACAAGAAGATTGCAACAGGTTTCGTTGAAGTTCACACGGAGGATATCAAGGTTCTCGGTAAGTGTAAGAATGTTCTTCCGTTTGAGGTTGCAACTTCTACAAACACCAATGAAGAAGTAAGACTTAAATATCGTTTTCTTGACCTCCGTAACCCGAAGGTTCACAATAATATTATGATTCGTTCGCAGATTATCACATTTCTGCGCAACAAGATGAACGAAATGGGCTTTACGGAGATTCAGACTCCTATCCTTTCAACTTCATCTCCGGAGGGCGCTCGTGACTACCTTATCCCGAGCAGAAAGCACAAGGGCAGATTCTATGCTCTCCCACAGGCTCCTCAGATTTTTAAACAGCTCCTTATGGTGTCAGGCTTTGACAGGTATTTCCAGATTGCACCTTGCTTCCGTGATGAGGACGCCCGTGCAGACCGTTCACCGGGTGAGTTCTATCAGCTTGATTTTGAAATGGCTTTTGCAACACAGGAAGATGTATTTGCTGTTGCTGAAGAGGTTCTTTACGAAACATTCAAGAAGTTTTCAAATAAAGAGGTTTCAAAGCCTCCGTTTGCCCGTATTCCGTATGCAGAGAGTATGCTCAAGTACGGTACAGACAAGCCTGACCTCCGCAATCCGCTCGTAATTGTTGAAATCAGCGATATGTTTGAGGAAACAGACTTTGCTCCGTTCCGCAAAAAGACAGTTCGTTCAATCAATGTTCCGAATGCCGCAGGTCAGTCAAAGAAATGGTTCAAGAAGATGGAGGAGTTCGCTCTTTCAATCGGTATGAAGGGCCTTGGCTATGTTAAGGTTAGAGATGACCTCACATTTGACGGTCCGATTGACAAGTTCCTTAAAGAGGGCGACCGTGAAGAACTTATCAGCCGTAACGGTTCAAAAGCAGGCGATGTAATCTACTTTATCGCCGATACTGCTCAGGAAGCTCCAAAGCTTGCGGGTCAGATCAGAACAGAGGTTGCAAAGCGTCTTGACCTTATCGATACAAGCCGTTTTGAAATGTGCTTTATCGTTGACTTCCCGATGTTTGAGAGAGATGAAGAAACAAATAAAATTATCTTCACACACAATCCTTTCTCAATGCCACAGGGCGGTCTTGACAGCCTTCTTAACAAGGATCCCGAAGAGGTTCTTGCTTATCAGTACGATATCGTTTGCAACGGTGTAGAGCTTTCATCAGGCCCTGTTCGTAACCACGATATTGAAATTATGAAGAAAGCGTTCGAGCTTGCAGGCTACAGCGAGGATGACCTCAAGGCTAAGTTCTCTGCACTCTACAATGCGTTCCAGTACGGTGCTCCGCCGCACGCAGGTATGGCTCCGGGTGTTGACCGTATGATTATGCTCCTTACAGAGGAAGAGAACATCAGAGAAGTTATTGCATTCCCGATGAACTCCAATGCTCAGGATCTTCTCCTCGGTTCACCGGGTGAGGTAACAGAACAGCAGCTCCGTGAGGTTCATATTAAATTAAGATAAAAACTGCATTTGCAGTCATATATTCAAACTCAAAGGGCGAGTTATATATTATATGACTTGCCCTATTTTCTTTAAAAAGGACGGTTTTTATGGTAACAAGAGAAGATGTTGAAAACATTGCGTTGCTTTCAAAGCTTTTTGTTCCCGAAGAGGAGCTTGACGGCCTTACAAAGTCAATGCAGGAAATCATAGATTTTGCCGACACAATCAATAACGCTCCGACAGACGGCGAGGAGTTTGACGATATTAACAATCTGTCAAATGTTTTTCGTGAGGATGAGGTTGTTGAGTCCTACGATACAAAGGAGATCCTTTCAAATGCTCCCGAGCAGGCAGAGGATCACTTCCTTGTAAGAAACAGAGAGTAAGGCGGTGTAAAAATGGGTTCTATTGAAAAAATTCATGAAATGCTTGTGTCAAAAGAGTGTTCATGTACCGAGCTTACAAAAAGCTATCTTGATGAAATCGAAAAGGCTGACGGCGAGCTTAACGCATATGTTAATGTAACAGGCGAGGAGGCTCTGAAAACTGCCGAGGCTGTTGACAGAAAAATTGCCTCCGGCGAGGAAATCGGTATGCTCGAGGGTGTTCCGATGACGCTCAAGGACAATATTTCAACAAAGGGAATTGAAACAACCTGTTGTTCAAAAATTCTCACAGGCTATAAGCCGATTTATAACGCAACCGTTTGGGAAACTCTTGCAGGCGAAAACGCAGTTATGCTCGGCAAGACTAATATGGACGAGTTCGCAATGGGCTCTTCATGCGAAACATCATACTTTGGCGGTGCAATGAATCCGTTTGATTCAAACTATGTTTCAGGCGGTTCATCAGGCGGTGTTGCAAGTGCGGTAGGCGCAAACATTGCCGCTTACGGTCTTGGTTCCGATACAGGCGGATCAATCCGTCAGCCGGCATCATTCTGCGGTATTGTAGGTCTTAAACCTACTTACGGTGCGGTTTCCCGTTACGGACTTATCGCATATGCAAGTTCACTTGACCAGATTGGACCGATTACAAAGTCTGTTGAGGACGCTGCAATTGTTTTTGATGCAATTTCAAAGAGAGATGAAAAAGATTCAACCTCAAAGGGCTTTGTTGGTGACACTTATTCAAAACTCAACAATGACATCAAGGGTATGAAAATCGGTATTGCAAAGGAATATCTTGAGGGTGTCCGTGACGATGTAAAAGAGGCTGTCTTAAAGGCTGCCGATATCTACAAGTCAATGGGCGCAGAGATTGTTTACTTTGACCTGCCAGAACTCAAATTTGCCCTTCCTGTTTACTATATCATCGCCTGTGCCGAGGCGTCTTCAAACCTCGGCAGATATGACGGTATCCGTTTCGGTTACAAAACCGAGCATTACAACGGTACTCACGATATGGTCTGTCGTACCCGTTCGGAGGGATTCGGCGAAGAGGTTAAACGCAGAATCCTCCTCGGTACCTATGTGCTTTCCGCAGGCTACTATGACGCTTATTACAAAAAGGCTCAGAATCTTCGCGGCACTATCGTTAAGGCATTCAACAACGCATTTGAAAAGTGCGATCTAATCCTTGCACCTACTGTTCCTATGACAGCATTTGAAAAGGGACACGCTGTTTCAGATCCGATTGAAACCTATCTTACGGATATCTGCACTGTACCTGTCAATATTGCAGGACTTCCCGGTGTTTCGGTTCCGTGCGGATTCAACGCAAAGGGTATGCCGATTGGTATGCAGCTTATCGGCAAGAGCTTCGGCGAGGCTGAAATTCTTAATGCGGCATACAAATATCAGCAGGCTGCTGCTGAAAACTTTAAGGATACAAAGTGGGGTGTTAAGCTGTGAGTTACGAATTAGTTGCGGGTTTTGAAACCCATAT
>CAJMRT010000010.1 GCA_905215855.1 uncultured bacterium | reverse complement strand
ATTTTCCGAACAAGCCGTGTTTTTATTGCATAATTATATTGTCTTTGAAAAATTCCTCAATAAAATTCTTCATTTCCTTATATTGTCGATTAAGCTTTGTGAATATTAAAATCAACACACCTGCAAACAGTAATATCGGAACAATTGAGAATATCAGCGATGCCAAGCTTTCATTACAAAAATAATCGTATATTGAAAGACCTGCCAAAAACAGCACGAAAATCATAAAAGGTATCGGTAAAAGCAGATATTTCAATGATTTCATTTTTAATGTCAGAACCGAGCCGTTTGCTGAGTTTTCAACAGTTCCGTCAAAATCTGGAGATTGGTTGTCAGGTCCGCCAAATGGGTGATTTTTTGAAAGATGAATTGTGAATTTGTTCGCAAAAAAATTGCCTGCAATTTTTGGTGTATCGAGTTTTGTATTGCCCAAAGCATTCATTCTTAAAGCGTTAGAAACCTGATTGGCAGAAATGTTCATTTTGTAGGAAAATGATTTAATGCAGTTGAACATAAGAATTCTCCTTTAAATTACTGTTCTTTCAGAATACCGTTGCGGTAGGCGCAGAGGAGCATTGAAAGTCCTTCAATGCGGTTACGGATTGTCTGACCGTCATCGGTTTGTGCAACACGGATTCGGTTTTCCGAGGTGTCAAAAACCTTTGTTGTTGAGAGAATGTCCTTGTTTGATTTGATTGCGTTGTCAATTCCCGCAAAGGGTTCGTGGGTGACAATTCGCATACCGTAGGAATTATAGACGAGCGTGTAGCCTGCCGTGCCTGTCTTGTTCTGATATGCTCTGCAAAATCCGCCGTCAATCACAATCAGCTTGCCGTTAGCCTTTATCGGACTTTCGCCCTTTTTGCGGATAACGGGAACATGACCGTTGATTATGTGACCGTGATTTTCCGAAAGACCGAATTCTTTCAAAATCTTCACGCAGGCGTCTTCATCGTGATAGAGCGTGTAGTAATGGTTGCGTGTTTCCGTGTGAGTTTCGGAATCATCAATAAAGAACCGCTCAAACGAGCACATCTTTTCTCTGCCGAAAAGCGGTGAATGTTTTCCGCACCAGAGGTACCACATATAGTCGTTGCCCTTTTGTCTTTCGGGAGAATTTTCGGGGGCAGAGTGTCCCTGACGAACAATCTTTTCAAGCTCATCAAGCAATGCTTTTCCTGAAAGCACACAGTTGCCCGTATCAAATTCCATAAAACTGCCGTCCTTGTTCATCGGAATACAGCCGTGGAGCAAAAGATTGTTGTTGCAGCACTTGTACATTCCGCCCTTGGCAAACAGAAAATCAATGTGTCTTTTCAGTTTTTCACTTGCCATAAAGGCATTTTTAAGCTGTTCCATAACCCGTTTTTCCGTCTTTGTCAGCTCATATGGATAGTCATGGTCAACTGTGGGGAAGAAGGTGTCGGAAATCGGATACTTGTTTTCGCCGACAGTTACGGTCGCATTTTCAAAATCAATTTTGTCAAGCAATCGCCTGTCGCTCATATTAAAGTTAGGATTGCGGCTGACAAGCTGACCTTCAAGCTTAAAGAGAATAACGGCAATTGCCTTGTGCATATCGGCAACAAGCAACGGATCGTTTGAGGTGTATGGCGAATCCGCAAAAGGACCTTTCGGCATAAAGCGTTCAACATTTCCGCCGCCGTAAACATCCTTTGCAAAAAGCGAGAGGTCACGCAGGCTTATTCCGTAGCCGACTTCAATTGTGTCAAGATTGCCGTATGAAAATGCGTTGTTAAGTGCAGCGGCAATGCAAGCCATACTGCCCGATGCCGCACCCATCCAAAGAATATCGTGATTGCCCCACTGAATGTCAACACCGTGGTGCATCATAAGGTCGTCAAGCACAATGTCAGGTCTTGCACCTCTGTCGAAAATGTCGCCGACAATGTGGAGCTTGTCAACAATAAGTCTTTTTATCGTGTCACAAAGCGAGAGTATGAAAACATCGGCTTGTCCTGCCTCAATAATTGTGTGCAGAATATTTTCGTGGTAGGTTTCACGGTCTTTTTTGCCTGAATCACCGAACATAAGCTCCTCAATGATGTAGGCATAATGCTTTGGCAGAGTTTTACGAACCTTGCTTCGTGTGTATTTTGAAGAAATGTGTCGGCAGATTGCAAGCAATCTTATGAGTGTCAATCTGTACCATTCTTCAATGTCGGTTATTTCGCTTTTGTAAACGCCGAGTTTTTCCTTCGGATAATAAATCAGCGTTGCAAGCTCGGCACGCTGTTCGGATGTGAGAGTATTTGAAAAAAGGTCGTCAATCTTTTCTCTGATTGAACCCGATGCGTTGTTGAGAATATGTCTGAATGCCTCGTGCTCACCGTGAATATCGGAAAGAAAATGTTCGGTACCTTTCGGCAAATCAAGGATTGCGTGAAGATTAATCATCTCTGCCGCCGCCGACTGAATGTTCGGATACTGCTCCGAAAGTGCTTCAAGATAGAGAATATTTTCCTGCATCTGCTTTTCATCGTAATGTTTCATCAAGTCCGCCTCCGAAAAAACTTTTACTGAAATCAGTGTATCACAACGCAAAAATTATATCAATATTATTGCAAAAGATTTTCGGAATTTTCTGCAAAAAGAAAACGCCCGATTTCCGTTTTGGTCGAAAATCGGGCGTAAAATGTTTAGTTTAGTGTGAGATTTGTGATTTGCACCTGTATCGGCGGTTATTGCCGTACAGTAGCGGCGATCAGTGATCGCCATTTGATTTGCGGCAAACGCAAATCAACAATTTACATAATCGAACAAACAAGGTCTGTGTATTCGGACGGGTTTTCAAGCGGAAGTCCTGCAATAAGAAGTGCCTGACTGTAGAGAACCTCGGCATACTTCTTTGCTCTGTCAACATCGCTCTTGATAAATTCTTCCATCTTTTTAACGGCAGGATGTGAAAGGTTGAGTTCAAGCACACGCTGAGCCTTCATATTTGCGTCAGGCTGAACGGAATTGAAATACTTTTCCATTTCAAATGAAATGCCGCCCTTTGCCGTAAGACAAACAGGATGTGAAACAAGCTTCTTTGATGCGGTAACCTCTGCAACCCTGTCGCCGAGTGTTTCCTTAACAAATGTAAGAAGTGCGTCCTTGTTTTCTTCATCCTCTTTATTTTCTTCGGTTTCAATGCCGAGGTCATCGTTCATTGCTGAGCAGAATTTCTTTTCCTTATATGTCATGAGTGACTGTAGAGTAAACTCGTCAATCTCCTCTGTGCAGTAAAGAATTTCGTAACCCTTTGAGCGGATAAGCTCTGTCTGCGGAAGTGTGTCGATTGCAGCGGCATTTTCGCCTGTTGCAAAGTAGATGAACTTCTGGTCTTCTTTCATTCTGTCAACATATTCCGAAAGCGTAACAAGCTTTTTCTCGCTTGAAGAATAGAACATAATAAGGTCCTGAAGTTCTTCCTTGTGCATACCGTAGTCCGAAACAACACCGTATTTAAGCTGTCTGCCGAATGCGTTGAAGAATTTTTCGTAATTCTCACGGTCGTTCTGAAGCATTGAAGTAAGCTCGTTTTTAATCTTCTTTTCAATGTTCTGAGCAATTGTAATGAGGTGACGGTCATGCTGGAGCATTTCTCTTGAAATGTTGAGCGAAAGGTCTGCACTGTCAACAATACCCTTTACAAAACGGAAGTGCTCGGGCAAAAGCTCTTCGCAGTTATCCATAATAAGCACACCGCTTGAATAGAGCTGAAGTCCCTTTTTGTATTCCTTTGTGTAGTAGTCATAAGGAGCAACAGACGGAATAAAGAGCAATGCCTTGTAGGTTACAACACCCTCAACGGAAGTTACGATAGTTTTAAGCGGCTTGTCCATAGCCATAAATTTTTCGCTGTAGAACTTGTCGTATTCTTCCTGAGTAACATCTTTCTTTCTTCTCTGCCAAAGAGGAATCATGCTGTTGAGTGTTACGGTTTCCGTGTAATCCTCATATTCGGGCTTGTCGCTGTCCTTGGTTTCTTCCTTAACTCTGCTCTTTGTCATATCCATAACAATCGGGTAGCGGATGTAGTCGGAATACTTCTTGACAAGTCCCTGAATTCTGTACTGCTCAAGGAATTCGTCATAGTTTTCTTCATCTGTGTTATCCTTGATTTCAAGAATAATCTCTGTGCCGGCATTTTCCTTTTCAATCTCGCTGATTGTGTAGCCGTCTGCACCGCTTGACTGCCAGCAATATGCCGTATCCTCGCCGTACTTCTTTGTGTTTACGGTAATCTTCTTTGCAACCATAAATGCCGAGTAGAAACCGACACCGAACTGACCGATAATGTCAATATCGTCTTGCTTTTCCTCCATGCTCTGCTTGAATTTGAGTGAGCCTGAGGATGCGATTGTACCGAGGTTGTTTTCAAGGTCATCCTTGTTCATGCCGATACCGTTATCCGTGATTGTAAGAGTACGGCTTTCTTTGTCGGGCTTTAAAACGATTTTGAAATCGCCTCTGTCAAGACCAACCTTGTCGTCGGTAAGGGAAATGAAGCAAAGCTTGTCGATAGCGTCGCTTGCATTTGAAATAATCTCACGAAGAAAAATTTCTTTGTGAGTGTAAATTGAGTTAATCATAAGGTCGAGAAGTCTTTTTGACTCTGATTTAAACTGTTTCTTTGCCATAAAAATCTTCCTTTTCATAATAATACATAAATTAAGAAGCCTTGTTCAAAGCCGCAATTTGCATAGCTTTTCACACAAGCCTCTCATTAAACTATAATTATACTACAAAAGGTCAACTGTTTCAATATATAAAAAGTCCGAATGTGTCATATAGGGCGAATTTTGGTGAAATTTGTCATTGCAATGGCGGCGTTTTCGCTTTATAATCTACTTAATAACTGCATTGAAAAAGAAAGGAGAATTAAATGACATATTCAGACGGTACAAACAGCGGATCTTCAAGAAGAAATCACTATGTGGGACAGCCTGCCGTAAAAGTCGGAAGTTCAAATTTTGACTACTACAGAAGGCCTGAAAAAAGTCATGGCTTTGCAAAGAGAGTTGCATTTTTTGCGTACTTTCCGCTTTTGATTCTATGGCTTGAAACCGACCTTAAAATTGCGTCGGGGTTTGATGTGCTCGGCGGTTTTGCTTTCACATTCCTGTTTACAATCGTGCTTTCGGCGGTACTTGTTTTGTTGTGTTCTTTTTCAAAACGCAGATGGGTAAACAGAGGAATTGCAATTGCACTCACTGCCGTGCTGACAATATGGTACGGTGTGCAGATGATATACTACAATGTTTTCGGCACAATGGTTGTTGTAAGCAGCGTTACCAACGGCGGTGCAGGTCAGGCGTTCAATTCAATTGATATGATTATGACTGCGATAGCAAGCAGAATTGTGTTTGTTATTCTACTTTTCATTCCGCTTGCTTTTCTTATAATTTTTGGCGGAAAGCTGTTTGACTTTTCAAAAGTAAAGTTAAAAGGCAAGCTGATTGTGCTTTTGATTGCGGTGGTTTTTCAGATTGGAACTGTCCTTGCGGTAGGCATTGACCGTGATTCTTCCGACACAAAGAGCAACTACAATCTTTATTACGGTGAATTGCAACAGGTTGCCGTGTGTGAACGCTACGGACTTTACACAATGCAAAGGCTTGACATCAGCCGCCTTATGTTCGGTTACAAAGCAAATATACGCACAAACAGCAAGCCGAAAAATAAAGAATCAACTGCCGATGAAACTACAAAAACAGAGCAGAAAGCTCAGATTATGAGTGCTGATTTTTCAAAGCTTGCAAAGAGTACAAAGAATGACGAACTCAAGTCGCTTTATGAATATTTCGACAGTCAAGAGCCGAGCTATACCAATGAATACACTGGTGTTTTCAAAGACTACAACATAATTTTTATTACTGCCGAAAGTTTTTCGCAGTATGCAATCGACAAGAATTTGACTCCTACGCTCTACAAAATGTATAACGAGGGATTTCAGTTTGAAAACTACTATTCGCCTGCGTGGGGTGTAAGCACAACTGACGGCGAATATGCAAATCTTACGGGTTTGATTCCAAAATCCGGTGTGTGGAGCTTTTCAAAGTCAGCCGAAAATAATGTAAGCTTTCCGTTTGCACTCGGTGAGCAGAGCAGAAAACTCGGCTGCAAAACAGTTAACGCTTACCACAATCACACCTATGATTACTACGACAGGGACAAGTACCTTACAAATATCGGCTATGACTACTCTGCAATCGGAAAAGGTCTTGACCTCGGAGAAAATGTCTGGCCGAATTCCGACCTCAAAATGATGCAGAAAACTGTTGACGATTACATAAATTCCGACAGCTTCAGCGTTTATTATATGACGGTCAGCGGTCATGGCGGATATTCATACAACACCATGAGCAAACGCAACGCAGCCCTTGTAAAAGACCTGAAATACAGCGATGAGGTCAAGGGCTATCTTGCAGCAAACATTGAGCTTGACAAGGCAATGGAATATCTTCTTGCAAGACTTGACAAGGCGGGCAAACTTGACAACACCTTGATTTGCCTTACAGATGATCACTATCCGTATTCGCTTGATGAATTTGACGGTGTGTCGGAACTTGCAGGTCATAAGGTTGACACAACCTTTGAACAATACAAAAATGCGTGGCTGTTGTGGAGCGGTTCAATGAAAGAGCCTGTCAAGGTTGACACATACTGTTCAAGCCTTGATATTCTGCCCACGCTTTCAAATATGCTCGGTCTTGAATATGACAGCAGAATGTTGGCAGGTACGGATATTTTCGGAAACAAAGAACCGTTCGTTGTGTTTGCCGACAGAAGCTGGATTTCTCAGAACGGAAAATACAATGCGTCAACAGGCGAATACACCGCTTTCAAGGGCGCAAAGGGCAAGGATGATATTGACGAACTCAATAACAGATGCAACAACCTCTTTACCGTTTCAAGAATGATTCTCGACAACAATGTTTATGCCGAGGTTTTCGGTGATACCCATGTTGTGGGAAAGTAGTTTAATGCTCAATTTTGCATTGACTGCAAGGCGAAAATAAAGTAAAATAGAATATGACAAATCCATACGGCGACAGTCAACTTTGGCTGCTGCCGTATTCTGTATATGAAATAAATAATCCAAAACAAAAATTGAGATGATTTTTTGAAAATATATAAAACTGCCTTAGTTTGTTTAATGACCTGTGCGGTAGCATTTTTCGGCTGTTCGTGTTCATTGCTTGAGGATGATAACAACGAATCGAGTGTACCTGTAACTACTTCCGAAAAAAGCAGTACAAGTGTAAAAACAACATCTAAACCTAAACCGACAGAGCCGTGTGTGTATAATGAACCAAAAACAGATTATGCCTATAGCACACTTACTGATGATTATGTGAAAAAGCTGTACAATCAAATAAGTGATAATATTGATTCCGAATATGAACCGTCATTTTACGCTGAAGGGAATCTTAGTGAATATCAAATGACACAGGCTGTGGAAGCGTATAAAAATGACCACCCTGAAGTGTTCTGGCTTAAAAGTTACTATGAATACGAAAATTTTGATTATGAAACAGGAATTTGGCTTACATATACTATGAGCGGTGATAAACTTGTTACTGCAAAAAAAGAGTTTAATACTGCAGTTGATACTATTTCCAAAAGTGTCCCTTATGGCACTGAATGTGAAAGAGAAGAATATATACATAATTATATAATTAATAATTGTGATTATGATGAGGAAGCGGCTGAAAACGATGATGTTCAGGACAATGAAAACGATGCCTACGGTGCGTTGGTTGACGGCAAAGCCGTGTGTGAGGGTTACGCAAGAGCCTTTCAGCTTTTGTGCAACAAGGCGAATATTGACTGCGTATTACTTTCGGGAACAGCCGATTCAGACAATCACGCATGGAACGGTGTAAAAATCAGCGGCGATTGGTATCAGATTGATGTTACTTGGGACGATGTTGATGATTTTATTGATGATTCGCATGAGTACTTTAATCTTACCGACAGCCTTATGTATGAGGAGCACACGCTGTCTCCAAAATACTCGGAGATTGATGCAGAATCTTTTTTGAATTTGGAATCTTGGTGTAACTTCTATGTTCCAAAATGTACTGCCGAGAAATACAATTATCACAACTATTGTTATAATTATAAATATCCTACAGTATCTAATCTTGATGATTCCGATAATGTCAGCACAGCAATTGCAAAAGCGGCAAAGAACGGAGAAGAGTATTTCGTAGTTATAGTAGATGAAAATGTAAATTACGATGATGTGTATGATGAGGTGCGGAATGGATATATGTATGATTGGCTTACAAAGGCTAACCAAATTAACTCTGATTCACCAAAGTTGAATGATACTTGCAATATGCTTTATGATGAAAAGTCTAATTTGATAACATTTCAACTTGAATATATTAATTAAATGCTGCATGATTGATTATAACATTGACTGCAAGGCGAAAATAAAGTAAAATAGAACATGACAAATCCATACGGCGACAGTCAGTTTTGACTGCTGCCGTATTCTGTATAAAGACAAACAAAAATTGAGATGATTTTTTGAAAATATATAAAACTGCCTTAGTTTGTTTAATAACCTGTGCGGTAGCATTTTTTGGCTGTTCATGTTCGTTGACGGATGATTCCGAAAGCAGTGAACCAAAGAGAAGCTCTATCATAGAAAAATCCGTTACAACTCCGAGTGCACAAGATGTTGAAAACGACAAGGATTATGCAGATGTAAAAACCGATTATGCCTATGACACGCTTACCGATGATTATGTAAAAGAACTGTATATGAGAATTGCAAAGAGCGTTGATACCGTGTATGCACCAAACATAACAACAACAGGCACGCTTTCCGATTATCAGATTACACAGGCTGTTGAAGCATACAAAAACGACCACCCCGAAACTTTTTGGCTCAAGGGGTCAAGTCTTTTTGTTCCGTATGGTGACACAACAAGCGTAAAGCTTGATTATACTGTTCAAAATGATGAGCTTATAGCCGCCAAGAAAAAATTTGACACTGCCGTTACTTCTGCTTTGAAAAAACTACCTTCGGGAAATGATTTTGAAAGAGAAGAATACATTAACAACTATATAATTGATAACTGCAAGTATGACGATGCAGCGGCTGAAAACGATGATGTTCAGGGCAATGAAAACGATGCCTATGGCGCTTTGGTTGACGGTAAAGCAGTGTGTGAGGGTTACGCAAGGGCGTTTCAGCTATTGTGCAACAAAGCAGATATAGACTGCGTTATGGTTTCGGGTACGGTTGACAACACAAACCATGCGTGGAACTGCGTTAAAATCGGCGGCGATTGGTACCAAATTGATGTTACATGGAATGATACCGACGGCGAAAATAATTATGCGGAAAACGATTATTTTAACCTAACCGATGACCTTATGTTCAAGGATCATAAGCTGTCATATAAGTATTCCGAGCTTAATTCACAAACCTATATGAGCGTTGGTACATGGTGTAATTTTTATGTTCCAAAGTGTACGGCTGAAAAGTACAACTATTTTAACTATAAGTACCCGACTGTTTTCGACCTTGACAATGCCGATGATGTAAGCCAAGCTATTGCAAACGCTGCAAAAAACGGAGATGAATATTTCAGCATTGTTGTTGATAAGAACACCGATTTCGATTATATGTATGACAGGATGATGAATGACGGCTATCTTTATAACTGGTTTTCAGAGGCTAATGAGATTAACGGTTATTCACCAAAGCTTGCGGAAAGCTGTTATGTTTATCGCAAGGATGAGTTAGGTGTGCTGACTGTTGAACTTAAATATGTTGATTAGCGGCGATGTGATGAGATGTTCACTTTTGTCCGCAATGCAGTGACACTCCGATTAAAAATCGATTTGTTATGAATTGATTTTATATAAATAAAGCTAACCAAAGGATGATATTATGAAAAAGTATGATGTTCAGAAGTTTGAGCTTTTGTCAAACGAACAGATTGCAGACGGCATTTTTGATATGAGGGTAAAAAATGACGAGCTTGCTCCGCTTGCAAAGTGCGGACAGTTTGCCCATGTTTATGTGCCTTCAAAAACTCTGCGCAGACCTATTTCGGTTTGCGACAGCGAAAACGGTGTTCTTCGCCTTGTTTATCAGGTAAAGGGTGAGGGAACAAAAATTATGTCCGAGATGAAAAAGGGCGAAAGCGTTGATATTCTCGCTCCTCTCGGCAACGGCTTTAAGATTGAAAAGGGCAGGCGTTATTGCCTTATCGGCGGCGGTATAGGCGTTCCTCCAATGCTCTACACAGCAAAGCAGTGTGAAAATCCCCTTGTTATCACAGGCTTCAGAAACAAAGACCTTATCATTTTACAGGACGATTTCAAGAATGCGGGTGCAGAACTTGTGCTGACAACAGATGACGGCAGTGCAGGAATCCATGGCTTTGTAACAGATGTTCTCAAAGAAAAAATCTCAGAGGTTGACGAGGTTTGTGCCTGCGGCCCTACACCGATGCTCAGGGCTATTGCCGATGTTTGCAAAGAGGCAGGTAAGCCGTGTCAGATTTCTCTTGAGGAGAGAATGGCCTGCGGAATGGGTGCATGCCTTGAGTGTGCGGTAAAGGTAAGAAAAAACGGTGAAGAAATTATGCAGCATGTCTGCAAAAACGGCCCCGTATTTAATGCTGAGGAGGTAGTTTTCAATGGCTGATTTATCTGTAAAAGTTTGCGGAGTGGAATTTAACAATCCTCTCATTGCCGCATCGGGAACATTCGGTTTCGGTATGGAATATTCCGAGCTTTATCCCCTTGAAAAGCTTGGCGGTATTTCATGCAAGGGTATCACACTTACCCGCCGTGACGGCAACCCTGTTCCGAGAGTAGCCGAAACTCCTTCCGGCATTTTGAATGCAGTAGGACTTCAAAACCCCGGTGTTGATGTTTTTATCAATGAGGATTTGCCGTGGCTCAAAAAGCAGAATACGGTTATCATTGCAAACATTGCCGGCAACACTCCCGAAGATTATTGTGCAATGGCTGAAAAACTCAGCGAAACCGATGTTGATATGATTGAACTCAACATCTCATGCCCTAATGTCAAGAGCGGCGGAGTGCAGTTTGGCACAAGCTGTGAATCCGTAGGTGCAATTACTGCGGCTGTCAAAAAGTATTGCAAAAAACCGCTTATCGTAAAGCTCAGCCCAAATGTTACCGACATTGCATCAATCGCACAGTCGGCAGAGGCAAACGGTGCGGATGCAATTTCAATGATCAACACGCTCACGGGTATGCGTATCGACATCAACTCACGCAGACCGATTATCCGCAACAACACAGGCGGAATGAGCGGTCCTGCAATTTTCCCTGTTGCAGTAAGAATGGTTTGGCAGGTTGCAAACGCAGTTAAAATTCCGATTATCGGTATGGGCGGTATTTCAAGCTGGCAGGATGCAATCGAGATGATGATGGCAGGCGCAACCGCACTTCAAATCGGTACTGTCCTTTTTACGGATCCGTATGCACCGATTAAGATTGCCGATGGAATGAACGAATGGCTCGACAAAAACGGAATCAAGAGCGTTTCGGAAATCACAGGCACAGTTAAGCCTTGGTAATTTTGCGGAATAAAAAATAATTTAAAGTCCATAATAACCCTATCGGAGGGGATATTATGGACTTTTTGCGTGCATTAATCACGGCACCCGTTTCAATTGCAGTATTGTTCCTGCTGTCAAAGTTCATCGGCAACAAGCAGATGTCAAGCCTTAATCTGTTTGACTACATCAACGGAATCACAATCGGTTCAATCGCAGCGGAGATGGCGACAACCGAAATGTCAGACTTTTGGGCGTGTCTTGCGGCACTCATTGTTTATGTAGTAATTGTTATGCTTTGTTCGTGGCTTTCGCAAAAATCAACAATGTTACGAAGATTTTTAACAGGTAAGTCGATTGTGATTTTCGACAGAGGAAAGTTGTACAAAAAGAATTTTTCGGTTGCAAAAATTGATATAAACGAATTTCTTACACGAATGCGTGAAAAGGGATATTTCAGTCTTGATGATGTCGAAACGGTTTTTCTTGAACAGAACGGCGATTTGTCGGTTCTGCCAAAGGACAAAAAGCGCCCTGCAACTCCGGATGATTTAAAAATCATTGTTCACCAAAACCGACCCGAGTCCGTGGTTATTACGGACGGAAAAATTCTCGAGAAAAATCTTGCCGAATCGGGCTTTAATCTTGAATGGCTCAAAAAACAGCTTGACAACAACCGCAAACGGCTCAAAGATGTTTTTCTCGGTGTGTGTGACGATACGGGAAATCTCAAAATTTACCAAGACGAAAAGTCTGAAAGCAAGAATGATATTTTTGACTGATAAAGCGTAAAAGAATAAAATTTGCACCTTTACAGATTTGTATGGGTGCTTTTTTATGTGCAAAAAATAAAATAATACAAAAATAAATTTTGCCATTGCAATAATCAAAATTAATGTTATACTAAAATTGTAAGTGCGTGTCGGCAAGATTTTGCAGATCGCTTTGAAAAAATCGAAAAATTTTAATAAAGAAGGAAGTGCTTTAATGATTAAAAAGTTTACATCGGGCAACCCGATTGATACGCAGGCTGTTGTTGAAAAATTTAACTCTCTGCCTATTGCAGAATTTCCTCTCGGTGGTGAGTTTAAAGACGGAAAATTCGTTTTTGAATTTGATATGGCAGACAGTGATATTGTTTACGGACTCGGCGAAGCTCCGAGAGGTATCAACAAGCGTGGTTGGGTGTATAACAGCTTTTGCAGTGATGACCCGTTCCACACAGAAACTAAGTCATCCCTTTATGCCGCTCACAATTTCCTTATGCTCAGCGGTTCAAAAGCTTTTGGTATTTTTATCGACTTCCCGTCAAAAATCCGTTGGGACATCGGCTATACAACCACAAACAAAACCGTTATCACAATTGACGGCACGGATTTTGATATATATTACATTGACGGCACAAAGCCGCTTGAAATCGTAAAAGAGTTCAGAAAATCAATAGGCACAAGCTATGTTCCGCCGTTTTGGGCATTCGGTTATCAGCAGAGCCGTTGGAGCTATCACAATGCCGAAGCTGTTGACGCTGTTGTTGACGGTTACAACAAGGCAGGAATTCCGCTTGACTGCGTATATCTCGACATCGACTATATGGAGCGTTACAAGGACTTTACTGTTGATGATGAAAAATTTCCGAATTTCAAGGACTATGTTTCAAAGAAAAGGGAAGAAGGAATCCACCTCATTCCGATTATTGACGCAGGCGTAAAAAAAGAGAACGGCTACGATATCTATGAAGAGGGCAGAAAGAACGGATACTTCTGCAAAAACGAGGACGGCACGGATTTTGAGGGCGGTGTATGGCCCGGTATCGTTGGCTTTCCCGATTTTCTCCGTCCGGATGTAAGAAAGTGGTTCGGCTCAAAATATAAAATTCTCACAGATATGGGAATTGACGGCTTCTGGAACGATATGAACGAGCCTGCAATTTTCTATTCGGTAAAAGGACTTAACAAAGCACTTGATAAGGCGGCTTCTCTCAAAGGGCAGAACCTTGACCTTTCAAAATTCTTTGAGCTCAAGGACACATTCGCAGGTCTTTCAAACAGTCCCGAGGATTATTCAAGCATTTACCATACAGTTGACGGCAAACAGGTTTGCCATGATCAGGTTCACAACATTTACGGTGCTAATATGACAAAGGCCGCCGGCGAATATTTTGCGGAGGAGTTCGGTAAAGAAAAAATTCTTATGTTCTCCCGTGCGTCATATGTAGGCGCTCATCGTTCAAGCGGTATCTGGTTCGGTGATAACCACTCTTGGTGGTCACACATTCTTCTTGACCTCAAAATGCTCCCATCGGCAAATATGTGCGGCTTTCTGTACTGCGGTGCAGATCTCGGAGGCTTTAACGAAAACGCAACCCGTGACCTTGTTCTTCGTTTTCTTGCACTCGGTGTGTTTACTCCGCTTATGCGTAACCATGCCGCTCTCGGCACAAGAAATCAGGAGTGCTACAGCTTTGAAAACAGCGATGATTTCAAGGATATTGTTGAGGTTCGTTACAGACTTATTCCGTACCTTTACAGAACATTCAAAAAGGCAAGCGAAGAAAACGATATGATTTTCAGACCGCTCTCGTTTGATTATCCCGATGATAAAATTGCCCGTGAATGTGAAACACAGCTTATGCTCGGTGACGAGTGCATGATTTGCCCTGTATATGAGCAGAATGTAGGCGGAAGATATGTTTATCTCCCCGAGAACATGACTTTTGTAAAACTCAGCGGTACAAGCGTTACAACAGAAAAAATGAGCAAGGGTACTCATTATATTGAGGTTGCTCTCAATGAAGTTCCGCTCTTTATCAAAGACGGCAGGCAGATTGAACTCTGCAAGCCTGCAATGAGAACATCACAGCTTGATACGACCGATACAATTATGATTCCTTAATATACCGTAATGATAAAAAACACGGCAGTCGATAAAAAACTGCCGTGTTTTTGTATGTGTTAAATCAATTTTAATCGTCTGAATCTTTTCTTTCGCTTTTGAAAAGCTTGCAGATTTCATAGTAAATCGGAATTGTTAAAAATGCAATCCAGCCAAATGACCAACCGCCGCAGATGTCGAGAAATCCGAAAAACATATACACAATAACGACAAGCAGGGGGTAAGCAAAATGACTCGGCTTGCGTTTGTAGATTGCGTCAACAAGTGTGTAATAGAGAGGAATTGTCAGAAAGCATACCCAGCTGAGTACCCAACCGAGCAATACTCCGCTGAATCCCCAAACGAGGAATCCGATAACGGCAATCAACCAAAACGGAAAGTGCTTCCAAAAGCGGTGCGACTTTGAATGTTTATGCTCTTCAATGCTTTCATCATACATAACATTTCCGTTTTCGTCTGTATAGACTTTTGTTTTGCCGTTTTCTTCAACATGAATTCCGTTCCAGCCGACATCAACCTTTGTACCGTCTTTATCTTTAACATGGATTCCGTCCCTGAAATTAAGGTGAACAGAATCGCCGTCCTTTGAGTCAACATGGATTCCGTGTTTAAACGAAACCTTGTCTGATTTTTTGTATGTTGTGTCGCTGTCGGGATTATTTTCGGCATTATTTTTGGGTTCTTCCGACTGTGTTTCGCTTTCGGTTTCTTTTTCGCCTTTAAGCAATTCATCAAGCGAAACACCGTAGATATCGGCAAGAAGAATAAGATTATCCGTGTCGGGCGATGCCTCTGCACGCTCCCATTTTGACACAGCCTGACGGCTTACACCTATTCTTGCGGCAAGCTCCTCCTGGCTTAGATTCATCTTTTTTCTGTACTGCAAAAGTCTGTTGGCAGTTTCAATGTTCATAAAATTTCCTCCTCAAATATTGCTTTAGGGTTTTACCTTGTGAGAAAATTATATCGGTTGCCTGCCCCAAAAAACAATACATTTCGGGTTCCATTGTCGCAACTCTCGGTTGCAACCCGTAGTTACGACAATAAAAATCAATAAAAACGCAAAATACTCCAATATCAGAGGTCAAGACCTGTTGTAGTCTTTAAAAATTCACCAAGCTTGTCGCAGATGATTTTTACACCGCCCTCGCTGTCACTTTCAACATTGAGCGGCATAATCGGATCGTGTACCGAAAGTCTGAGCAAGAACCAGCCGTCACCGTTATCCCTGTCAAACGAAACTCTGATGCCCTCACGGTTATCGTCGGCAACACACCAGCCGTCCTGCTCCTCGGCATACTTTGTAAGGTCGGCAATAATTTTTTCACCGCAGGCTCTGAAATCTTTTTCAAGAATTTTGTATCTGATTTCTGTGCTTTCAAGCGGTTCTTTGAGTGAGGCGGTAAGCTCGTCAAGCTCCTTGCCCTCTTTTCTCATTTGAGCCGCCTTGATAATAATTTTTGTGCAAAGATATGCACCGTCATCAAGGAAGTAGTTTTCACGCATTGCTGCATGACCCGATGTTTCAATTGCAAGCGGACAGTTGATGCCCTGAGCGTTGAGCTCAAGAGCCTTGTCGATAACATTCTTATAGCCCCTGCGATAGCGGTAATGCTTTCCGCCGAGGTCATTTTCAATAAATTGTTTAAGACCGCTTGATGTGATTGAGTCTGTAACAATCATACCGCCGTCATTGCCCTCAAGAGCAATTGCCGCCGCAACGGCTACAAGTCTGTTTCGGTTGATTTCGTTGCCCTTGCTGTCAACAGCACCGCCACGGTCAACATCCGTATCAAAGATTACGCCGAGATCTGCGCCCGATTCTCTGACAGCCTCACAGATTGAATCCATAGCCTCTTTAGCCTCGGGATTCGGCACATGGTTCGGGAACATTCCGTCAGGTTCAAGATAACGGCTGCCGGTTGTGTCTGCTCCGAGAACGGAAAGCACCTTGTCGGCATAAAATCCGCCTGCACCGTTTCCTGCGTCAACAACAATCTTAAAGCCCTTGAGCGGATGATCGTAATCTTCTGCATTAACTTCTTTTTTTATCTTCTCGCAAAGTCCCTTTGAATAGTCGCTCATATAGTCAACATCCGTAATATTTCCGCCGTTGCTTTCTTCGGGATGTTCGCCATTTTGTGCGTAGAGAAGAATTTCTTCAATGTCACTGCCCTCAAGACCGCCCTCTAGGGTGAAAAATTTAAGACCGTTTCTGTTGAACGGGTGGTGGCTTGCAGTAATCTGAAGAGCACCATCACATCCAAGGTCAACTGTTGTCATAAACATTGACGGAGTTGACGCAAGCTGACAGCAGAGAACCTCTGCACCGCAACGCTTAAAACGCTCGGTTGTGATTTTCATTATATGCGGTCCCGAAATACGGCTGTCACGGCCAACTGAAATTTTAAGCTCGCTCGGTTTTTTTGAAACTTTTTTAGAAAGCCAAAGCACAAAGCCGTCTGCCATATCGGCAACAACATCGTCGGTAAGGTTTACACTTTGTCCCTCAACACCCTCGCTTGCAACTCCTCGTATGTCTGTTCCGCTTTTGAACTGTTTGTAAAAATCGTTAAGCATTTTATGATTCCTTTCTTATTTGTATGATTGCTTTTATTGAAAATTTAATTCGGAGCAATCCTGAATCCTTTTTGATATCAGCCTTCATAACATAGATTATAACTTAAAATGAGCAAAATCTCAATATGCCTGATAAATTAAGTTTGTAAAAAACAGCAGTTATATAATGCCGAAAAAGAAACAAGTTGTTGAATTTACACAATCAAATGTTATGATTGCGTTAAAAGTATATTTCCTAAAAAGCAAATACAAAGCATATTGTACAAAATTTGCGACTGTTAATTGTGCATAACTGACATTGAAATGAATTTGTGAACAAAATTTAATTGCTGAAATTGTTGACTTTTCCGAATCTTTGACTATAATAATAATTGTCAAGTAAATAGTCCGCTTGACTATCGGCTGATTTCCAATTAGCCTTACTCGAGTAAAATTGAATTATCACATAGTCGATAAATTGATCATGATTTTGCCAAATGGTAAATGGCGCACGAAAACAAAACTTTATATTTTTAAAGAATTGAATGGAGGAAATTTTATGACACCAATTCTTAGTTTACACAATGTTGATGTAACCAAATTCCTCGCCGTGCTCGATACCTGCGAGGGCAATGTATATCTCGTTACAAGCGAAGGCGACAGACTCAATCTCCGCAGCAAGCTTTGCCAGCTTGTCGGTCTTACAAGACTTATCGAAGGCGGCAAGATTGCAGAAGCAAGTATTATTTGCGAAAACAAGAACGACGAGAGCAAGCTTTTCAGACTTAATATGTTCGGCGACACAGGTAACGCCAAAGTAGGTTAATTCTGAAAACACTAACTTAAATATCTACAGTTTTCACGTTGATTTCAAAACTTCTAAACCCAAAAACAGCTGCGAGCAATCGCAGCTGTTTTTGGGTTTTGCTTTTTAATGTAAAATATCAATAAAGTGTTGATTTTGCCGATGTTTTGGGTTATACTAAATTTAATTTATTTTATGAGGCGTTAAACGCATTCGGAAAGGAATACGCTATGGCAGATACAAAAAACGAGATTATGAACGAAGAAGATCAGGGTATGCTCATCACTCTTGAAGACGAAAACGGTCAGGAAGTTGAATTTGAATTTCTTGATGTAATCGAGTTTGAGGGTACAGAGTACATTATTCTCATCGAAAATGACGAAGATGCAGACGAGGTTGTTATTCTTCAGATTAATCAGATTGACGAAGAAACAGAGGAATATGTCAGCATTGACGATGAAGATACTCTTAACAAGGTATTTGAGCTTTTCAAAAAGAAATATGAGGGCGACATTAACTTTGAATAATTCGTTTCAAATTGAGCTTCCGAGGGGAGGCTCTTTTCTTTTGTGTGAATATAACATTCTCAGCGGGAAAAAATACCGTTGAGGTGTTGTGTATGACAGAAAAAATCGGACTTGAAAAAACCGTTGTGTTTAATTTGAAATCGGCAAATGAATCTGATGTCAATAATATCGTCAATGAAAAAGGTCATGAGAGCCGTTCGTTTTATTACAAACTCGGATTACTCTATTTTCTCAATATTGTTGACTGGATTTGTACAGAGGCGCTCATCGGCAGCGGACATTTTGTTGAGGCAAATCCCGTTATGCAGCCTGTGCTTGAAAATTTTTGGTTGACCTTGTTAATCAAAGGAATCTTGCCGCTTGTGCTTATTTTGGGGTGTGCATTGATTTACAAACTTGCCGAAATCGGCAGAAGCAAAACGGCTGAAATGCTTTTAACAGTCGGAATTGTGTCCTATGCCCTTGTAAACCTGTGGCATATTTTCAATTTTGTATTGCTCTTTTGTCGATTTTAATGTACAATAAGGGGTAGCGAATTTGAAAGGGAGTGTATGTTTTGCCGGCATTATCAGTAAGAAATCTTACAATGACTTTTATCGAACGAAACCTTTTTACAGATGTTTCGTTTGATGTTGAAGAAAGAGATAAGGTGGGCTTTATCGGAGCGAACGGAGTCGGTAAAACAACTCTCTTCAAGATACTCAACGGAGAAATCAGCCCTGTTTCGGGAACTGTTACCTTTTCAAAAAATGTCCGTCCCGGATATATGGAACAGCATGCCTGCAACAATCCGAGGGCAGATGTGTATCACGAGCTGCTTTCCGTGTTCGATTATCTTTCGGATATGGAAACAGAAATTTCCGCACTTGCACATCAGATTGACAACAAGTCGGGAAATCTTGATGAGCTTGTTGAAAGGCAGACAATGCTTATTGAACAGTTTGAAAGAGCAGGCGGTCTGACCTATAAGAGCAGAACCCGTTCTGCTCTTTTAGGACTCGGATTTTCCGAAAATGACTTCACAATGCCTGTTGGCAATTTAAGCGGCGGTCAGCGTTCAAAGCTTTGTCTTGCAAAGCTGTTGCTGTCGCAGAGCAATATGCTCCTCCTTGACGAGCCGACAAACCACCTTGACATTGACGCAATTGCATGGCTTGAAGGCTTTTTGAGAGATTTCAAGGGTGCAATGATTATCATCAGCCATGACCGTTATTTCCTTGATAATGTAACCAATAAGACGATTGAACTTGAACACAACCGCGCTATGGTTTATACCGGCTCTTATTCGGAATTTGTCAAGAAAAAAGAATCGGTAAATGAGTCGCTCAAAAATAAATATGAACACGATTTAAAGGAAATAAAGCGTATTGAGGGCATTGTTGAACAGCAAAAACGCTGGGGACAGGCACATAACTTTATCACAGCCGCAAGTAAGCAGAAAGAGGCTGACAGAATCAAAGATCAGCTTGTAGCTCCCGAAAGCGAGCTTGAAACAATGCGTATGCACTTTGTGCCGAGATGCGAGAGTGGCAACGATGTTCTTATCTGCAAAAACCTTGCGAAAGCCTTTGATGATAAACAGCTTTTCAAAAATGTTGACATACATATCAGAAAAGGCGAGAGAGTGTTCATTATCGGCGGCAACGGTTGCGGAAAAACTACGCTGTTCAGAATCTTGACAGGTAAAACTCCTATGGATTGCGGTGAATATGACTACGGTGCAAATGTTGAGGTCGGCTATTTTGATCAGATGCAGCAAAATCTTGACCTGTCAAAAACCGCTCTTGATGAGGTGTGGGATACCTTCCCAAATATGACGCAGACTGAAGTCAGAAGTGCGCTTGCATCGTTCCTGTTCAAGGGCGAAGAGGTGTTTAAACCGCTTTCAAAAATGAGTGGCGGCGAAAGGGCAAGAGTATCTCTGCTGAAACTTATGCTTAAAGGCAGTAACTTCTTGCTTCTCGATGAGCCGACAAACCACCTTGACGCATCATCACGAGAAGAACTCGAAAAAACTTTGCTTGATTACAGCGGCACAATGCTGATTGTCAGCCACGACCGTTACTTTATAAATAAAATTGCCGACAGAATCCTTTTGCTCACAAATGGCGGAGTAAAGGAGTATCTCGGAAATTACGATTACTACCTTGAACGCTCAACTGCCGAAAAACAGGGTACTGTTCAGACTGAAAGCAAGAAAGACAAAAAAGAAAAGCCGCAGAACGATTACTTTTTGCAAAAGCAGAAGCAGAGTGAAGAGCGTAAAAGACAGACTAAGCTGAAAAAGGCAGAATCTGAAATTGAGCGACTTGATGAGGAAATCGCAAAAACACAGGAGCTTCTCTCAAGTGAAGAAGTCGCCGCAGATTATGAAAAACTTATGGAGCTTTCAAAATTGCTCGAAGATTTGCAGAAACAGCAGGAAGAACAGTACGAAATTTGGGAAGAACTCGAAAGTATGGCAGAATGACTTACAGTCGGGAGGAGTGGCAAATTCCCCTTGCTTAAAGTAAAAAATTGTTGTATAATAACCGCATAATATAAGCTAAAGACTGTTGCACAGCAGTTTTTGCAGTTGATTTTCAGATAAAAGATTATGCGAATTAAAAATGAAAAAACGGCAGGCAAAATATCCTGCCGCATACATCTGCCCGTGGCGCAATTGGATAACGCAACGGATTCCGATTCCGGAGAATGGGGGTTCAAATCCCTTCGGGCAGGCCAAAACTAAAAGCACCCTTCATGGGTGCTTTTAGTTTTGGTTTGCCAAGAATCCGAAGGGATTTGAAGCCGACCGTAAAGAAAATGCCCCGGTGGGGCATTTTTAGGGAGGAGCGTTTATGGAGGCATAGTTATGCACAGGACGCAACAAGCGAGGCGGAAAGTTTAGGTCTGTACAAAGTACTTCGGGCAGACCTAATACAAGATGAAAGTATGACACCCTTTATGGGTGCTTTTAGTTTTGACCTGCCAAGAATCCGAAGGAATTTGGAGCCGACCGTAAAGAAAATGCCCCAGTGGGGCTTAAATATAAAGGTGTAAGAAAAATTTTTAAAAAATTCAAAAAACCCTTGACGAATACGGTCGAGGATGATATAATAATCAAGCTGACTCATTCGAGGACATCTTCAAAAGGAAAACACTTCAGGAAATTTTAAAAAAGTTTAAAAAAAGTGTTGACAAACGATGAAGAATGTGATATATTATATAAGCACTCGAAATTACGGAGTAAATGCAAGAGCGAAAAGCTAAATTTGCTGGTGTAGCTCAGTTGGTAGAGCAGCTGATTTGTAATCAGCAGGTCGGGGGTTCAAGTCCGTCCACCAGCTCCATTGAAGCCTACTGTTTAGGCAGTAGGCTTCAATTTTTGAAAACTTAATATGGGAGAATTCCCGAGTGGCCAAAGGGGGCAGACTGTAAATCTGTTGCGTTTCGCTTCGATGGTTCGAATCCATCTTCTCCCACCAAAAATCGACAAATCTCGTAAGGGATTTGTCGATTTTACTTATTAACTTTTTTAGGCTCTATGTCAATAGTTGGGGTAGCATTAAAACAGAATAATTGGCTCAATGTCAATAGTTGGGGTAACCCGAAAAAATTTAATAATATATGAGAATTACAAGCGGCAGATTAAGTTCTGCCGCTTGTTTTGGTTATGTATGCATTTTATTTACTCTTTTTATTGCCTTCAAAAATTTCTTTAATATAGGTGAGGGATTCATCGTTGAAGTTATATGCGGTGACATCTTCGTATGTGCAATTGAATGTTATTGGAATATTTTTGTTATGGAAATTGTTCATAAAATCTTTTATGAATGCCTCGGGATAGTCGATATATTTTTCGTTGTCGGAGTCAATTCCGCCGCTGTAATCGACTGTTACGGTATTGCCGTTTTTCATATGTAAGTCAAGGTATAAATTGCTGCCGTCTTGGTTATCAATTTCAATTTTTGCAACATCTGAATAGCCGTACTCCGTTCCTGACGGATTAAACGGCGACTTTTCTATTACCGCATTTTTGGTGAAAACCGTGGTGTTAAATGTAAATACATACACACTTCCGAGAAAAATCAAAATTGTGACTATCGGAATGGCAATCAATACAGCTTTTGCAATTTTATCATATTTTTTGTCGGATTGTTCTTCTTCAATTTCCTTTTCGGAAAAAGATGTTTCTTCTTTTGATTTTAAATGTTTACCTCTCTTTAATAGTACTGCGTCTGAAATTACTTCGACTAAGGCAACAAATATTATTAAAAATACGACAAACAGTATTCCAAATATTGCATCGAATGCAAAGCCTGCCCATTTATTATATGCTATAAAGACTATGCTTTTTATTGCGCTATATCCGACTTTGTTTAACAGTGCTGTTGCAAGACCGCCTACAAACAGAGCTGTAAAAACAGCCGCAACTATTGCTAAAATGCGTAATATCATTTTTATAGGATGATGTTTCCATTGACGGATAAGCCAATTATTTTCGGCTTTTACACTTTCTAACTCGTTTTTAACCACATTTTTCATAATGTTCTCCGAAAATATTTTGATATCCAAATTTTAACATAAAAGTTGGATTATATCAATCGACATTTTTTGCAGAGATGTTGACTTTGCGAAAATTATTATTTATACTTTTCTCATAATCAATAGTTGTGGGGGAGATTATATGAAAAAATTCAGAGCGGTTTGTTTGGCTTTTGTGATGATGTTATCCGTTGCGGTAATGCTTTGCGGTTGCGGTGATACGAAAATTACAGACAAAGTTAATTTTTCAGATGTTGATGAAATAACCGTCGTAATGTCGGACGAGTCAACCGCCGTGCTTGGCGAGGTCGATTTCAAGACGGTCAAGAATATTCTGCAATCAGCCGAAACAGGCGGTACAAGCGGTGAGTTTGACGGCGGAATCCTTATTGAAACACGCAAAGACGGAATTGTTACCCACAATATCCGTGTCGGCGGTGCTGACAAAATCTGTGTTGACAAGGACAATCCAACCGTGTATAAAATTTCCGATGATGATTACAAGACCTTGGAAAAGGTTATGGACAATTACAAGCTGTAACGCTTGAACAGAATCACGATAAATAAAAATATAAGCGAGATGAATTCAATCGAAAAATTCATCTCGCTTTTTGCTTGAAGATTAAATTGTTTGCAGAATAAAATCAGAAATCATCGCCGAAATCCGTGTCAAATTCATCATCTGAATCAGACGAAAACAAGTCGTCATTATCTTCGTCATCATTCATAATATCTTCAATCACGGTGAACTCAAGACCTTTTTCAAGCGGATCAAGCATTCCGTCATGGTTTAAATCAAACAATCTTTCAAAATCGAAAATGCCCATAAAATTTTCTCCTTAACATATGGGATATCCTATATGTTAATCATATCAAATGAGGTGTACGATAAAACGGACTTTCCTTTGATGTCAGACAAATTTATTGAGTTCTGCGTTGTATTTGCAGTCAATTGCAGAAAGCTTGCTTTCAATTTCTTCTTTACTGCAACCGAGATCGTCACACATTTTATCAAGGCTGGGGTAGAAATCACGCAGCTTTGTATTAACAAAGCTTAAAAGAATCATCGGATCGTTCGGAATTGTATTTTCAGCCATAATAATCGCCCTTTCAAAATTATTTACTGTATTTACTAATCTTACAATTAGTAGTATAATATACAGGTACAAATTTGTAAACGGTATTTTGTGTGATGCCGTGTGTAACAGATAAATTTTTTTCAAAGGAACTTGGAAATGGATAAGAAATTTGATGTTGTAATCGTTGGCACAGGTGCGGCAGGACTTTATGCGGCACTTAATTTTCCCGAAAGCGTGAATATTCTTCTTGTTTCAAAGCGTGAGCTTCAGCTTTCAAACAGCTCTCTTGCGCAGGGCGGTGTTGCGTGTGTGCTTGATACGGTTCACGACAGCTACAAGCTGCATATAACGGATACATTGATTGCGGGAAAGTATAAAAATACTCTTTCTGCTGTTGAAAAGCTTGTTACCGAAGGTCCTTCGGATGTTCTTAAAATCAAAGACCTCGGTGTTGATTTTGACCTTAACGAGGACGGCACAATGTGCAAAACTCTGGAGGCAGGTCACAGCAGAAACAGAATTGTTCATCATAAGGATTCAACAGGCAAGGCAATTGTTGACGGACTTATCGCAAAGGTTACTCAGCTAAAAAATGTTACCGTGTGTGACAACGCTCTTGTTTATTCAATTGACAAGGTGCTGAACGGTTTTTATATAAGCATTTTGAGAAACGGTGAAAAGCTTCACTACGGCTGTAACTACTGTCTGCTTGCAACAGGCGGTATCGGCAGGGTTTATAAATACACAACCAACTCCGCAATTGCAACAGGTGACGGCATTGCGTTTGCATATATGCTTGGTGCAAGAATTAAAAATCTTTCGAGAATACAGTTTCACCCGACAGCATTTGCGGCTGATCATGGCAGAGAGCGTTTTCTTATAAGTGAGGCTGTTCGTGGTGAGGGTGCGGTTCTGCTCAACTGCAACGGCGAGAGATTTGCCTCAAATTATGACAGCAGAGGAGAGCTTGCTCCGAGAGATGTTGTTTCAAATGCGGTTATGCTTGAATCAATTAAGACAAACAGCGAGAATTTCTATCTTGACATAACCCACAAGCCGGCTGATTTTGTAAGAAATCGTTTTCCGATGATTTATGAAAGATGCCTTGAAGAAGGCGTTGACATTACAAAGGACAGAATCCCTGTATTTCCGTGCCAGCATTACCTTATGGGCGGTATTGACGTTGACCTTCATTCACGCACAACCGTTGAGGGCTTGTATGCCGCAGGAGAGTGCTCGCACACAGGTGTTCACGGTGCAAACCGTCTTGCAAGTAACTCACTGCTTGAGGCACTCGTTTATTCAAGAACAGCCGCTCTTGATATTACGGATAAAATAAACAAATTCGGCAGAAGAACTCTTGGCGAAGAACCTGTTTACCGCCCTGTTGAGGGCAAGACCATGCCGCACGGCTGTCGTTCAAAAATCAGAGAGATTTTGCAGGACGCATATTTTGTTCTTCCAAAGCCTGAAAAATATGAAGAAAGCAGTAAGCAGATTCACGAGATTATGAGTGAACTGTTTGCAGAAAAGTACGAAATCAATTCCGACCTTGTTGAGGCAAGAAGTGCGGCAATTGTTGCAAGTATCATTTTTGACGAAATTATGGAGGGGACAGACTGATGACACTTAACAGCATTTATGTAGACAATCTTATCAAAACCGCATTGCTTGAGGATATTAACTATCTTGACACAACAACCGATTACCTCATTGACGAAAATCAGGAAAACACGGCAATTTTCCTTGCAAAAAGTTCAGGTGTTCTTTGCGGTATCGAGGTTGCGCTCCGTGTGTTTGAAATTCTTCAGCCAAACGGGTTTGAGGCAAAGGTTTATAAGCATGACGGCGACAAGCTTGTAAAGGGCGAAATCATCGCTGAAATTCACGGCAAGACAAGAACAATTTTAAAGGGCGAGAGAACGGCTCTCAACCTTATTCAGCATATGAGCGGTATTGCAACCGCAACAAACAAGGCTGTTGAAATTGTCAGCGGTACAAAGGCTTCTATTGCCGACACAAGAAAGACACTTCCCGGTATGCGTCCGCTCCAGAAGTATGCCGTTACGGTTGGCGGCGGAAGAAATCACCGTTACAATCTTTCAGATGCCGCAATGCTCAAGGATAACCACATTGACGCAGGCGGCGGAATTGCCAACGCTGTTTCAAAGCTTAAATCAAAACTCGGTCATATGACCAAGGTTGAGCTTGAAGTAAGAAACCTTGACGAACTCAATCAGGCTCTTGAGGCAGGCGTTGATGTTATTATGCTCGACAATATGAGCCCCGAGCTTATGAAACAGGCTGTTGACATCACGGCAGGCAAGGCTCTTCTTGAGGCAAGCGGCGGCATCACGGACGAAACTCTTCGTGAAATTGCCGAAACCGGTGTCGATATCATTTCAATGGGTGCGCTCACTCATTCGGTTAAGGCTTTTGATATTTCACTTAAAATAAAATAAGCCTGAATTGAAAAAATTTAAATCCAAAACCAAAAAACAGCGGTGATTATTTTTCATCGCTGTTTTGTGTTGTTTGAGTCGAAATTAAATTGTTGTGCTTGTAAAATGCAGGGAGCATTGCATAATGATGATTTTATAATCGGAAGTTGTGATAACAATTAGCAAGATTTTTGTATATTTCTGTCGGTATCGCAAGATTTCCTTTTCCGACTCTAAGCGAAATATCGGGTTTTGTTGCTCCGTGAAAGTCACTTCCGCCGCTTTTTAAAAGACCGTATTCGTCACAGATTTTCTCGGCAAGCTCTGTTTCGGCTTTGTCAAAAAGCGAATAGTACGCCTCCGTTGCGTTAAGACCGCAAGCTTTTGCTTTTGGCAGAAATTCTCTCAACTCATCTTCGTTCATGTTGAGAAACGGGTGTGCAAGAACGGATATTGAACCGAAACCTTTCAGCCTTTCAATTATATACAGAGATGACGGCCTTTTCGGCGGAACATAGTAGCCGAACTTCGACATAAGCAAGGTTTGAAATGCCTCTTTGACAGAAGAAACATAGCCCTTTTGCATAAGAGCGGCGGCGATGTTTGCACGGTTTACAAAGCCGTCAACCGTGCTGTTTTTGATTTCGTCATAGTCGAGAATATAGCCGTCTTTCGCAAGATTTTTAACGAGCAGTTTGTTGCTTTCCTCCTTTAATTTTTGCGACTCAGCCATAATTTTGGTTATGTCTGAATAGTTTTCTTTCTTGATAAACAGACCGACAATGTGCAGCTGCTTTGAATTGTATTCGGTTGAAAATTCAATCCCCGCAACGGTGATTACGCCATACTTTTTACCTGCCGAAACAAATTCGTCAAGTCCTGCAACCGTGTTGTGGTCGCAGAGTGCAACAGCGTCAAGCCCTGTTTCTTTGGCTTTTAAAACGATTTCCGTGGGTGAAAATGTGCCGTCCGAAAATGTTGAATGTGTATGCAAATCGCAGAACATAAAATTCCTCCGATACAAAAATGGAGTGGGATAATTTTACCCACTCCATTTTAGCATATACGATTTGCAAATTCAACGCAGATGAATATTTCACACAAGCTTTTTCAGTTTCATTGCAAGGTCGGCAATGTGATTTACTCCGTTTCTGAAAACATAGTCAAACTCGCCGGCATAGGTTTTGACTTTGCCGTTAAATCCCTGTTTAAAGCGGTAGACACCGTAGTTTTTATGCGTTTCGTCATACCAATAGGGAATACCGCAAAAATCGTATGTATGGCAACCACTCTCAATTGCGTACTTAATCATCGTCCATTGCATAAGATAATTCGGCATATATTTTCTGTATTCGTTTGATGAACAGCCGTAAACATAACTTGCAACATTTGCATAATTTACAAGCAATGCACCCGACAAAACTTTTCCGTCAAGCTTTGTGATACAGAGCTTTGCGTTGCCGTGAAATGCCTGTAAAAAATTTCTGAAATATTCTTCCGAACGAATTTCAAAGCCGTCACGCCTGCCTGTTTCTTTCATAAGCTCCATAAAATCGTCAAGCTCATCTTCACCGCAGAATTTACACTCAACGCCTTTCCTCATTGCAAGGCGGATGTTGTACCGCCATTTTGATTTAAAATTTGCAAAAACTTCATCACACGATTTATCTTTTATGTCAAGCACATAATTTTCTCTGCATTGGGTGTTGTCATATCCCTGCTTTTCACCGTGATAAACAAAGCCGAGGTCAACAAGATTTTTAATCGAGATAAAGTCGGTTTCGTCAATCAGCGGATCGGTTTTGAGTGTGTATGCGTGATATTTTTCTGCAATCAGCTTTATCTGCTCAAATATTTTTCTGACGGTTTTACTGTCGTGAGTGTCGCATACAAAGCCTCTCGGTGCATAAAGCATTGCCGTGTTGAGAATCGGTATTTTCTTTACAAGCACAAGTGTACAGCCGTTGATTTTCCCTCTTTCATCACGAACTGCAACATACTCGGGAATCCAACCCTTTTTAACCTTTGCCCAGTCTGCCGACTGCATAAAGTTTCCGTATTTACTGTTTTTACAAAATTCCTCATACTCTTTAATATCCATAAAAAACAAGCCTTTCGTAAGTGTATCTATACTATACAAAAGGCTTGTTTCTGAAATTGTTCAAAAATGTATCATAGTTGTTTCATCAGCCATAATAATCAAATTGTTCGTTGTTTATTTTGCTGTATTCCAAAAACGGCTGTGGGCAGATGTTGATGCTGAAAGATTCGGAACTTGCCTTAACCGTTATTGAATCGGAACTGACACCCCAGTATTTTATGAGTGCATCGTACAGCTCCTGTCTATAACTGTCGCTGTATTCGGTTCTTCCGTACAGCTCCTGTTCATAACTGTCGCTGTACGGAATAGAAATTTCACTCCCGGTAACGCTGTCCGTCAGGTAGGTTGTATCAATGTTAAGCTCATAAATTGTGAAAGTTTCCATATCAAACAGCATTGTTATGTTTAGTCCGTATTGTGCGCCCTCTTTGGCATAGTTGCATGTTACAAACATAAAATCGGACGAAACAATTACATTACCGTCAAGTGTTCCGCGCATTGTAAGTTTGTAACCGCTGCAGCTGTCAAGTGTAAAAAACGGCCGAATGTAGCCTGCAATATTGGAAAATAATTTTGTGTCTTTAAGCGAATTTGCAAGATTGCTTAACGCTTTTTTTGCATAGCTGATTACAGTTTCTGTTTTCGGAGCATTGTTTTGAAGAACCCAAACGGTATCTTCGCTTGAAATGAGTTTCAAAAATTCTCCGCCGCTCAAAGTAGTTATATCGGCGGTAAGTTTAAATGTTTCGGCTGTGTTTCCGACAGAACCCCGATTGTCCGTTACCGAATAATAAAAGCGGGGGAGAAACACAACGGTTGCGACTACGGTCAAGGTGAGCAAAGTGCAGATGATATATTTTGCGGATTTTTTAAGGTTAAATTTCATCTTCAAAATCCTCACTTTCCGCAGAATTATCGGCAAGGCTTACCGTAAAGCTGATGTCCGTACCCTTGCCGACTTCACTGACGATTTCAAGAGTTGAGCCGTGAAGCTTTGCAATTTCGTTGCAGATTGAAAGTCCGAGTCCGGCTCCGCCCATACTCCTTGAACGGGATTTGTCAACCATATAAAACGGTTCGGTAATTTTGGCAAGGTCATCTTCCGCAATTCCGCAACCGCTGTCGGTAACGCAAAAACGGTATCTGTCGCTGTCAACATATCCCGTGAGTGTAACAGGCTTTCCGCTCTCACTCGCTTTGCAGGCATTGTCAATCAGGTTGTACAAGAGCGTTTTCAAGAGCGACGGCTCTGCGTTGACTTCTGCTTTTTCAACATTTAATTTGAGTTTCACACCGTATTTTTTCAAAATAAAGAGAACAGACTTTTTAATGTCATCGGAAATTATGTCCGTTCTGATGTTTACGGTTTTGATTTCGTCATTTTTCAAAACTATAAGGTTTAGCAGATTAAGCGAAAGCGCCTCCAGCCGACTGCCCTCTTTGTAGATAAGGTCGGCACATTCTCTGCGTTGTTCAGGCTCCATTTCATATGAACGGAGCATATCCGCATAACCTATGACAGATGTCAGCGGAGTTTTTAACTCGTGGGTAAAATCCGCAATAAAGTTGTCACGATTCTGTGTTGCAAGCTTTAGCTGTTCAATGTAGTCTTCAACATAATCTGCCATGGTGTTAAAGCTCTGCGAAAGCTCGGTTATTTCGGTTGAAGATGTAATGCCGTGGCTTTCCTTTACTCTCATATTAAAGTTGCCCTCGGCAACTTCCTTTGACGCATCCTTTAGCTTAACAAGCGGTCTTGTCAAAAGCTTTGAGAAGATTACAAGCAGAATTGATGCAAACAACGCAACGCCTATGAGAATGAACTGATAAATTGTGCAGTACATATCACGGTCGCTGTACACGCTTGTTATATTGTCAACAGTTTCAATATAACAGCTTTTGGTTACAAGCTGAATTTTGCTTATTGTCTGAATATAGTATTTTTTATTTTCAGTAACTACTCTGCTTTTTCTGGAATTTACCGACATACCGTGGGCAAATTCATTTTCTGCCGAAAAGCTGAGCTCGTTTATTGAACCGATTTTGATTTTAGAATCCGAATTGCCTGCAATTTGTTTTGCAAATCCGATTGCCGAAACGCGCAGATATTCCAAGTTTCCGTAGGTGGGCAGGTTGTTGTCTGCATATACCGAAAGTGCCGTTGTGATGTAATTGTTGTTCTTTTTGGCTGAGTCAATGCGGTTGTTCAGCGTGTTTGTAAAAACGGTGTTGATGAGGAGAAAACCTCCCACACCGAAGGAAGTAATTATAATAAGAAAGGTAATAAAAAATATTTTCCACGAAAATTTCATTAGGGCTTTCCCTCCGCTTATTCAACAAGACGGTAACCGACTTTATACACAGACTGAATGTTGTCTTTTAAATCAAGCTTTTTTCTTAACCGCTGAATATGCAGATCCACGGTTCTTGTATCACCCATATACGGTTCATTCCATACCCTTTCGTAAATCATTTCACGGTAAAGGGCAATGTTTTTGTTGCGTACAAAAAGCAGAAGTATTTCGTATTCCTTTAATGTAAGGTCAATTTGTACTCCGTTTTTGGTGACTATTCTTGAATTTGTGTCAATTACTATGTCTTTAAAGCTGAGCTTTGTTTTTGCCTTGTTGTATCTTCGCAGTACCGCATCGACTCTTGCCTGAAGTTCCGAAATATTAAACGGTTTTGTTATGTAATCGTCAGCCCCCAGGTTAAGCCCGTAAACCCTGTCCGATATATCTGATTTTGCAGTAATGAAAATTACGGGTGTGTCAAAGCCTTTGATGTAGTCCATAAGCTCAAAACCGCTGATTTTCGGCAACATAACATCAAGCAGAATAAGGTCAAAGTGCTTTTTCTCCAGAACATCGGCACAGCTTTCGCCGTCAAACACACAATCGGTTTTGTGCCCGTGCCGAGAAAGAGCCATTTCAATAAGATTTGAAATATTCTTTTCGTCCTCAACAATCAATATGTCAGCCAACAACCCCACCTCCAAGACACAGTTTATATTGCCATTGTATCATAGATGTATCATTTTTTTCAAATTATCTTTTTTCGCAGAGCTGTATCCCAAAATCGGTTAATGCAGAATATTGTCAAATTATGTGCAGTTGTTAATTATTTCACGAACCGTACTTGAAAACAAAGCCGAATAATGGTATTATTTTATTCAAGCTATTCAAGCAAAACATTTTGAAAGGAAGATTACAATGGGTAATTCTAAATCGGTAAAAAAAGGCGTTGCAGTTGTAACGGCAGTTATTGTTGCTGTTGTTATGGTTTGCGTTTCGGTAGTTTGCAATTTGCTTTCAACAAAAACAGAAAGCTCAAATCAGACATATCTCGATGACGCAAGCAGCAAGCTTGATGATTACAATAACAACTATAACTATAATAACTTTGAGTTTATGAACACACTCTTTGAAAAGGCAAATGTAATTTCTGCTGCTGTTACAGACCAGACTTCTGTCGAAACAAAGGATGCAATCGTTAAGAACCTCGGTATCAATTCATTTGTTATGACAGATGCTGACGGCAAAATCATTGCCGCATCTGATGAAACAAAGGTAGGCACAAATTTTCTTGATGACGAAGCAACAAAGCAGTTTAAGCCTAACCTTAAGGGTATCAAGGTAAAGAGCATTTCCGACCCGACAGCCGTTGAGGGCGAGGACGGTGTGTATAACCTCATGGCTTGCGTTGCAAGAACAGAGGGCGGCATCGTTATTATTGATACAAATACAAGCGACTATTCGGCTGTTATCGGTGCTGATATTGCAAAAAGCTGCAAGGGTGATACAATCATCGTTAAGAACGGCGAAGTTGTAAGCACAAATATGAACCTTGGCGATAACGGTCTTAAAAGCACAGGTATTACAGACGAAATGATTCGTTCGGAAAATTTCAATGTTACAATCGACGGCACAACATATTCACTCAGCAGTATGCCGTCAGGTGAATATACAATCATCAGCGGACAGGCTGCGACAGAAAGCGGTTTCAATATGATTTACGGTGTCGTAATTCCGTGTGCCGCAGGTGTTGTAATGATTATCATTTCCGGAATTATACTCAGCCTTGGCACAACAAAGAAAAAGGAAAACGAGTAATTGTTAATTACAGCATACAAACAAGAAGTGGACATTTCACGAGATTTGTATGTAAAATGACGAAAAGGTCATAAATTCAAGAAATATCTCCGAAAACATTGTGCTTTAGCACAAAGAATATTGTGCCGAAAAATATTGCATAACCGTATTTTGATGATATAATAATGGCATAAACAAAAAAGACACAAAGCAAAGGAGCTTCTGAAAAGGAGGCTCCTTTTCTGTTTATCTTTTTTGGTAACTTAAAAAGGGGAAATTATTATGACACCTGAGAAAATTGTTGAAAACCATAAGAAATATGTCCTCCAGTCATGGAGCAAGCAGGGTAATCTTAATCCGATTCCCGTTGCAAAGGCAGACGGAATTTACTTTTACGATTTTGACGGTAACAGATATACAGATATGTCATCACAGCTTGTAAACCTCAATCTCGGTTACGGAAATAAAGCAATCGGTGACGCAATCAAGGAACAGGTTGACAAGTTTTGCTTTGTCGGTCCGTCATATGCCACAGAGGCAAAGTCAACGCTTGCAGAGATGATTATAAATCTTCTTCCCGACAGCTTCGGAAAAGTATTCTTTACAAATGCAGGTGCAGACGCAAACGAAAATGCAGTAAAGATTGCAAGAATGTTTACAGGCAGAAACAAAGTATTCAGCCGTTACAGAAGTTATCACGGTTCATCATTCGGTGCAGGCAACCTTACAGGTGAACCGAGAAGATATCCTCTCGAACCGGGTATTCCCGGATTTGTAAAGTTCTTTGATCCTTATGTTTACCGTGAGGCAATCAACTTTGAATCGGAGGAAGAAGCCACTGAATATTATGTAGGAAAGCTCAGAGAGCAGATTATATATGAAGGCCCGGACAGCGTTGCCGCAATCGTAATGGAAACAATCACAGGTTCAAACGGTGTAATCATTCCGCCGAAGGGTTATCTGCCGGGCGTAAGAAAGATTTGTGATGAGTTCGGAATTCTGATGATTTGCGATGAAGTTATGGCCGGCTGGTGCAGAACAGGTAAGATGTTTGCATTCCAGAATTTTGATGTAGTTCCCGATATCGTAACATTTGCAAAGGGTGTTACCTGTGGTTATGTTCCTCTCGGCGGTGTTGCAGTATCAAAGAAGGTTGCAGAATATTTTGACAATCATCTTCTTTCATGCGGACTTACATACAGCGGTCATCCTCTTGCATGTGCGGCAGGTGTTGCCTGTGTAAACTACTACGGTGAGGCACACATTCTTGACAATGTTGCAAAGTCGGGCAAGGTTCTCGGAGAAATCCTTGAAGAAATGAAGGCTAAGCATCCTTGCGTAGGTGATGTAAGATATATCGGCCTTTTCTCGGCAATTGAGCTTGTAAAGGATAAAAAGACAAAAGAACCTCTTGTTCCTTACGGAAAGGACGAAAAGGGTATTATGGGAATTCTCGTCGGTATGCTCAAAAAGAAAAAGTTCATGACATACTCACACGAAAATATGCTCTTTGTCAATCCGCCTCTCATTATTACGGAGGAGCAGATTAAGGAAGAAATGGAGAAGATGGACGAAGTTCTTACATATGTTGACAGCGAATTGATTTGATAATATAGGTTAATTAAAATTTCAAAAACGGGAGATAATAAAATGTCACATTTTGTAATACCAAATCATACGGTTGTCGGTACAAATGTTCTCGGTGAGGCCGCTCCTCTTCTTAAAAAAATGGGAAACAAGGCTTTTATAGTAACAGGCAGGCATGTTGCCGTTTCTGATATGATGAAACAGCTTACCGCATTGCTTGATGAAAACGGTATAGACTGCGTTATCTTTGACGGCATAACAGGCGAACCTACCGACACCATGATTGAAAACGGTGTTGAAATGTTAAAATCCTCCGGTTGTGACTTTATCATCGGTATAGGCGGAGGCAGTCCTCTTGATTCAGCAAAGGCAATTGCAGCAATGGCAGTCAACGAGGGCAGTATAGCAGATTATAACGGAAAGGAAATTACGGGAGAAATTCTTTCGCTTGCCGCAATTCCGACAACAGCGGGAACAGGCAGTGAGGCAACAAAGTTTACCGTAATTACCGATTCCGAAAAGGGAATAAAAATGCTTTTGAAGGGCGATGTGCTTGTCCCGAAGCTTGCAATTGTTGACAGCAGTTTTACGGTTGGCGCTCCAAAGTCGGTTACTTCGGCAACAGGTCTTGACGCTCTCACTCACGCAGTTGAGGCATACACTTCAAAAAAAGCATTTTCAATGACTGACACGCTTGCTGTTTCGGCAGTTAAGAGAATTATGAAATATTTACCGATTGCCTACAAAGAACCCGACAACTCACTTGCAAGGGAGCAGATGAGTATTGCGGCTCTTGAGGCAGGTATTTGTATCAACAATTCAAGTGTAACAATTGTTCACGGAATGAGCAGACCGATTGGCGCATTGTTCCATGTTCCGCACGGAATGTCAAATGCAATGCTCCTTAAAGAGTGCTTAAGCTTTGCCGTATCGGGTGCATACGAAAAGTTTGCAAACCTCGGCAGAGAAACAGGTGTGGCAAGTGACTCTGACAGCGACGAAACAGCCGCAGAAAAGTTTATCGACTCACTTCAAAGCATTTGTGATGTGTGCGAAATTCCTACTCTTGAACAGTACGGAATTGACAGAGATGAGTATTACTCAAAAATTTCAAAAATGGCAACCGATGCGGTTGCAAGCGGAAGCCCCGCTAACACGGTAAAAGAAGTTACCGTTGATGATTGCATTGAAATCTACAAAAAATTGTATGTTTAGTATCTGAAAAATTTAAAATTTTTAACACGGCAAAGGCGCAGTTGTAATTGTACCTTTGCCGTGTTTTTTATTATCGGGAGGAATGATTATGAATTTGAACAGCGAAGCAATCAAGAAAAATGATGTTGAGATTGCGATAAATAATGTGTCGGTGGTATTCAAAGACAATCAGGGCAATGATGTAAAGGCACTCGATAACATTGATTTTGATATTCACAAGGGAGAATTCATTTCACTTCTCGGTCCCTCGGGATGCGGTAAAACAACTCTCCTTCGTACAATCGCCGATTTGCTTGAACCCACTTCGGGCAATGTCAGAGTAAGTAATATGACTCCGAAGGAAATCAGACTTATGCAGAAATTCGGTATTGTCTTTCAGAATCCCGTGCTTTTTGAGTGGAGAACAGTAAAGAAAAATATTGAGCTTCCGCTTGAAATTATGGGCTATTCAAAGAAAGACCGTTCGGACAGAGCCGATGAAATGCTTGAAATGGTCGGACTCACAAAGTTTGCGGACCATTATCCGCAGCAGCTTTCCGGCGGTATGCAGCAGAGAGTCGGCATTGCAAGAGCCTTTGGTATCAGACCTGAAATTCTTCTCATGGACGAGCCGTTCTCGGCACTTGATGAGTTCACAAAGGAAAAGCTTCACCTTGACCTTTTGAAAATCTGGGAAAAGACAAATAAGACAATCGTTTTTGTAACGCATAACATTCAGGAGGCAGTTTTCCTTTCTACAAGAATTTGTGTTCTCTCACCTCACCCCGGAAGACTTTCTGCGGTAGTTGACGCAGACCTGCCGTATCCGAGAACAATTGATATGAGAGATACACCTCATTTCGGAGAACTTGTTTCAAAGGTAAGAAACAGCTTTGAAGGTGGCAGCTTATGATGAAAACAATAACAAAGATAAAAAATTCCAAAGCACTTGTAACCTTGGTATGGGTGATCGGATTATTGGTGATATGGGAAATCTTCGCTTTTATAATTCAGGCAACAAAGCGAACCCCCGAAAACATTATGCCTCATGTATGGCAGATTTTCTATTCGTTAATTGATTCCAAACCCGTTTCAAACGGTATGAGTTGTCTGCAGGTTGTTCTTTTTAACGCAGGTCAAACGCTTTCAAGAGCGGGACAGGGCTTTATGATAGGTACGCTGATAGGTTTTGCACTTGCAATACTTATGAAGCTTTCACACATTGTTGAAAAGATTGCCGCCCCGTACCTTATGCTTATTCAGCTTATTCCTATTCTCGGCATGGCTCCTATCATTCTTGCAATGACACACGATATAGGTTCAAGCCGAATCATCATTGCGGCAATCCTCACATTCTATCCTGTTGCAACCAACACACTTGCAGGTCTTAACTCGGTAGAAAAGCAAAAGTATGAGCTTATGTATTCATATGCCGCAAAGAAATCAACGGTATATTTCAAAATGCTCATTCCCTCGTGTATCCCATATTTCTTCACAGGTCTGAAAATTGCCGCACCGATGGCAATTACAGCGTCAATCCTTGTTGATACACTTCAGGGTGACGGCGGACTTGGCTGTATGCTTTCACAGTCGCTCAAACACGCAATGTCAATATATGTTTTCTGGGACATCGTAGTGTTCAGTGCGGTTATAGGTGTTTTAAGCTGTTCGCTCATGGGTTGGATTGAAAATGCAGTTTCACCGCTCAAGAGAATTGAACGCAAAACAAAAAAGAAAAAGGAGGCGGCTTAATTGATTAAAAAAAGAAAAAGCCTTTGGCGAAGGCTTAAAGAAAATAAAGTCGCTCAGGGTGTAAGCTCGGTGCTTCTTCCCGTGCTTTTCGGTGTTCTTATCCTCGCCTTGTGGCAGGGACAGATTCTTCACAAGATTTTCAACACGGACACAAACACTCTGCCGCTTCCGTCAAGAATTTGCCACATCATCATTGACAATATTCCCGCATTTGCACAGAATGCACTCTACACACTTCTGGTTGCGGTTATAGGACTTGTAATCGGTTCAATCATCGGATATCTGATTGCTGTCTTTGCGGCAACCTTTCAGAAATGGGGCAAAGGCGGTCTTACAATTGTAGGTGCATTCAACGCAATTCCGATTGTTGCTCTTGCTCCCGTAATGACAAACTGGACAAAGGATATAAGCAACGATCCGAACATAAGAAGTATGTTTGCAAAAACACTTGTTGTTATGATTGTCTGCATTGCAAGTATGAGTATCAACGCTTTCAGAGGACTTACGGAGCTTAAGCCGTTTGCCCTTGACCTTATGAAATCATATGCGGCAAAAAAAAGCACGGTATTCTTTAAGCTTAGACTTCCGAATTCCGTACCTTATGTATTTACCGCTCTCAGGGTAAGCGTTCCGATAAGCATTATCAGTGCAGTTGTTTCGGAATATTTTGCAGAATACATTGTCGGTGTCGGCAGAGAAATCAGAGAAAACATTGTTCTCGGTCAGTATCCGACAGCGTGGGCATATATTGTTGTTGCCTGTCTTATCGGACTTGTAATGTACGGTGTGCTGATGCTGGTTGAATCAATTGTTCTCAAGAACAGAAAAGTTAAATAAGTTGTTTACCGCTTTCGGTTTACATACAAATTTTGAAATTGGAGGAATCAAAATGAAAAAGACAAAGGAACTCAAAAAACTGCTCGCAGTTGTATTTGCAGGTGCAATTGCAGTAACAGCTTTTGCAGGTTGCGGTGAATCAGGCTCATCTTCGGATTCATCATCAAAAGGCAGTTCAACATCGGGTGAATTGATGTCAAATGAAGAGATTATCAAGAAAGCCGCCGCTGACGGCAAGGTTGGTAACTGGGGACTCGGTAACGAGTACGAAATTCTTGCACTTCTTCAGAAGTACGACCTTCCTACAAAGTACCTTTCGGAAGATTTCACAATGGACGGTTTCGATCAGGACGATATTACACTTGCTTCGGCAATGACATTTAACGAACTCGGACTTGTAAAGAACGACTATGACGGCGGTTACAAGTACGGCGATACAGTAGGCACAATCGATATGAACGATGAGGGTGTTGCAATGCTCGAGGACAATATTTTCTGTACCAAAGAGTTTGCAAAGAAAAACCCGAACACAGTAAAGGCTTTCCTTTACGCATCTATGAAGGGTTGGGCATATGCCGTTGAAAACCCCGAAGAAGCCGCTCAAATTGTATTTGACGCAGGCTCATCGGTATCATCGGACCACCAGCTCTATATGGCAAAAGAGGTTGCAAAGCTTGTTACAACAGACACAAAGGGCAAGACAGTAAGCAACTACGGCAATATGGACGAGGATGCAATGCAGCAGACACTCGACCTCTGCAAGAAGTATGTACAGCTTGACGACTCTTCGGCATCAAAGAAGCTTGAAGGCTTCACACTTGACGATATCCGTGATACACAGTACATTGATGCCGCTAACAAGTCAAAGGACGGCAAGTTCGGTACACTCGAAAAGACAGATGTTACAATCCAGCTCAAGTGGTTGCCTCAGGCACAGTTTATGGGCTACTATGTTGCACAGGCAAAGGGCTACTATGACGAAGTCGGTCTTAAAGTAACAATCACACCGGGCGGCGGTGACATTTCTGAAACAACAGCAGTAAACAACGGCACAGTTGATTTCGGTGTTACATGGGTAGCAAACCTCACATCCGCAAATGCAGGCGGTATGGATCTCCTTGAAATCGCTCAGGTTTATCAGAGATCGGGTCTTGAGCTTGTTTACAAGAAAGACCTTTTCACAAAGTAATTGATTCAGGCTTTCGTCACGGCGGTAAACCGACTGCCGTGACGAAAAGGTCACAAATATGAAAGGAAGGAAACATTATGGATTTATTGATTAAAAACGGAACAATTGTTACGGCAAAGGAAAGCTACAAGGCTGATGTTGCAGTAAATGACGGCAAGATTGTCGCAATCGGCAGTAACCTTGATTTCGATGCAGACAAGGTTGTTGACGCAGGGGGAAAGCTCGTTCTCCCCGGTGCAATTGATGTGCATACTCATCTTGCAATGCCGTTCGGCGGCACGGTTTCTGCCGACAGCTACCTTGCAGGCACAAGAGCGGCGGCTTGCGGCGGTGTAACAACTGTTTTTGATTATCCCGTACAGCACAGCGGTGAAACAATTATGGGACTTATAAATTCAAAGAAAGAGGTTCTTGAAAAAGAGGCCTGTGTTGACTATGCCTTTCATTGCTGTATCACCGACCTTAACGGCGGTGAAATCCTTGATGAAATGGAAACAGCCGTAAAAGAAGGTATTACAAGCTTCAAGTGCTTTTTTGTATATAAAAAGGAACATATGATGGTTGATGACGCAACATTTGTAAGGCTTTTGCTCAGAGCAAAGGAGCTTGGTGCGAAAATCAATCTTCACGCAGAAAATCCCGACCTCATTGATATGAGAACGGAACAGTTCCTTAAAGAGTGCAAGACAAGCGCATGGTATCACTACCTCAGCCGTCCCGAATTTGTTGAGGCAGAGGCTGACAAGAGAGCCGTGCATTGGGCAAGTCACCTTGACGCTCCTCTTTACATTGTTCATATGGCTGACAAAGAAGGACTTGAGGAATGTATTAAAGCAAAAACAGAGGGACACGAACTCTACATTGAAACCTGTCCGCAGTACCTTGAATTTACCTGTGATGTCTATAAGCGTGAGGACGGCAGAAACTTTGTATGCTCACCGCCTATGAAGGGTAAGGAAAGTCAGGACGCTTTGTGGACAGCAATCAAGTCGGGTATGATTGATACGGTTGCAACAGACCATTGTCCTTTCCAAAGCTACGAAAAAGACTGGGGTAAGGATGATTTTACAAAGATTCCAAACGGCTGTGCAGGTATCGAAAATCTCTATCCTTATATGCTCGATGCGGCAAACAGCGGCAAGATTTCTTTTGAAAGAGCGGTTGAGCTTTGCTCAACAAACCCAGCAAAAATCTTCGGTTGCGACAACAAGGGTTCAATCGAAATCGGTAAGGATGCCGACATCGTGATTTACGATAAGGACAAGGATTTTACAATCAGTGTAAACAATATGCATTCGGACTGTGACCATACTATCTGGGAGGGCAAAAAGCTCCATGGTTATCCAGTTCAGACCTACCTCAGAGGCAGTCTTGTTTATGACAACGGCGACTTTGTGGGAACTCCCGGTAACGGTAAGTATGTAAAACGCAGTACCTCAAAATAATTTATCTAAGTTTTGAAAGTAGTTGATGTTTATGGGATACAGAGAAGTTGTTTTAAAAAGTGAAAGCAGCAGATGCCTGCTCTGCGAGGATGCACCTTGTGCAAATGCCTGCAAGAACGGCGTCAGGATTGACCGCATTATCCGCTCCGTTAATTTTGACAACACAGAGGGAGCAAGATATATGCTTGGCGACAATCCGTGTGCGGGTTGCATTGACGGCGCCTGTATGCAGGCTTGCAACAGAGCAAAGTTTGATTCGCCCGTTAATATCAACAAGATTACGGATATTGTTTCAAGAGAAGAATTTGTTCCCGAATATGATGCGGATCTCACCACCGATTTGTGCGGAGTAAAGTGTGAAAACCCGTTCTTTCTGTCATCATCGGTTGTCGGCAGTAACTACGATATGGTTGCCAAGGCTTTTGATGAGGGCTGGGCAGGAGTGGCATTCAAGACAATCGGAATGTTTACCCCGAACGAGGTTTCGCCACGATTTGCAGAACTTGACAAGGAAGATACCGCATTTGTGGGCTTCAAGAATATTGAACAGATTTCGACATATTCTCTTGAAGAAAACCTTTCCTTTTTCAGGGAATTAAAGAAAAATTATCCGACAAAGGTCATCATCGCATCTATCATGGGCAGTAATGAAGAAGAATGGACAAAGCTTGCATCTCTTTGTGAAAATGCGGGGGCTGATGTTATCGAATGTAACTTCAGCTGTCCTCAGATGGTCGGCGAGGGACTCGGCAGTGATGTCGGAATAAATCCCGAACTTGTATATACCTACACAAAGACTGTAAGAAAGGGAACAAAGCTTCCGATTCTTGCCAAGATGACGCCGAACATCACCTCAATGATTCCTCCGGCAGTTAAGGCAATGGAGGCAGGCGCAGACGGACTTGCGGCAATCAATACGATTAAAAGTATTATGAATGTCAACCTCGACAATTTTTCAACATCTCCCGATGTTTGCGGAAAATCGTCAGTCGGCGGATATTCGGGCAAGGCTGTAAAGCCGATTGCACTACGGTTCATTAACGAGATGAAAAGCGATGAAAGACTGAAGGATGTTCCGATAAGCGGTATGGGCGGTATCGAAACATGGTATGATGCGGCGGAGTTTATTTCACTCGGCTGCTCAACGGTTCAGATTACAACCTCGGTAATGCAGTATGGTTACCGCATTATTGACGATTTGAAGGACGGCTTGAAACGATATATGAAAGCTCATAATTTCAAGTCTGTTTCAGATTTTACGGGTATTGCCGAAAGCAATATCATTCCTGCCGATGACCTTGACAGAAGTTACATATGTTTTCCGAAGTTTGACCGTGAAAGATGTGTCGGTTGCGGAAGATGCTTCGTATCATGTTATGACGGCGGTCATCAGGCAATAAAGATGAATGACAATCAGAAACCCGTTCTCTACGGCAAAAAATGTGTTGGCTGTCACCTTTGCAAGGTTGTTTGCCCCGTGGGCGCAATAAGTTCGGGCAAAAAAGTCAGCAAAACTGTTTTAAATAAGCATTGATATAAAAATATTAAACAGAATTTAATTTATTAAGGATGGTGCAAAGTATATGTTTACATGCAGCAAAGAAAGAATGCAGGATAAGATTTCAACTTTCAGTACATTCGGTGATGCCGGTCACGGCGGAATTACAAGATATTCACTTTCTCCCGAGGCATTACAGGCAAGAGCAGAGTTTGTAAAGAGAATGACAGCAATCGGTGCCGAAATCAAAACAGACGATGTTGCCAATGTTTATGCAACTCTCAAAGGTTCGGATCCGACTCTTCCGGCAATCGTTATGGCTTCACACTGTGACTCCGTTAAGAACGGCGGTAACTATGACGGTATTCTCGGTGTTATGGGTGCAATGGAAGTTCTTGAAACGGTTGCAAACGATAAGATTCCCCACAAGCACAACCTTGTTGCCATGATTTGGACAAACGAAGAGGGTTCTCTTTATCCGCCGGCTATGATGTGCTCAGGCATTGTCTGCAACGATTATCTTCCGGCTGACATTGCAAAGAACTTCAAAAAAGAAAATATGCTTGCGTCAAAGTCAATTCTTGATCCGACAAAGACATTCGGTATGGCTCTTGAGGCATCTGGCTATAAGGGTGATGAGGCGAACAGACTTAATCCAAAGGATTATAAGGCAATGTTTGAACTCCACATTGAACAGGGACCAATCCTTGAGGCAGCAGGCAATGATATCGGTGTTGTAACCTGCGTACTCGGTATGGTAAACTACCGTATCAAGGTTTACGGACAGGCTGACCATGCCGGCACAACTCCCATGAAGTATCGTCACGATGCACTTTTCGGTGCCGCAAAGGTTCTTGAATATCTCCACACAGAGCTTGATAAGCTTGATCCCGAACTCGTTTACACAACCGGTGAAATTCTTTGTCATCCTGATGTACATACAGTAATCCCGGATTATGTTGAGTTTTCACTTGACGCCCGTCATGAAGATCCGCGAGTAATTGAACAGGTTGTTTCCGTAATTGAGAATATCCCGAAAGAGGTTGAAAAGTGCAAGACAGGCTATGAAATTGCATGGACAAGAGATACTGTTTACTATGACAAGCAGCTTGTTGATTTTGTTCAGGAGGCAGTTGACGAGCTCGGTTATTCAAATCAGAAAATCAACTCGGGCGCAGGTCACGACGCACAGTTTGCATCATATATGCTCCCGACAACAATGGTATTCGTTCCCTCAAAGGACGGTCATTCACATTGCGAACCTGAATTTACTTCAACAGAGCTTTGTACAGAGGGTGCGTCAGTACTTCTCAACGCAGTCCTCAAGTGTGATGCGGCTGATTGATAATCGGTTTTGCGGAGGATAAAATATGGACAATTATATAATTACAATTGCTCGCAGTTTTGGCAGCGGAGGCAAGGAAATTGCCTCCCTGCTTTCCGAAAAGCTGGGTATTCCGTGGTATGAAAGACAGATTCTGACAATGGCGTCACAGGCAAGCGGAATTGATGAAAGCGAATTCGTTGAGGTTGACGAAAAACTTCACGGAAGCTACCTTATAAAGTCGCTCACAAAGCTGCCGACGGCAAATGTTCTTCGTCCCGAATCAAGAGCGTTTGTGTCAGATTTGAATCTGTATAATATTCAGGCGGCAATTATAGAAGAGCTTTCCCGCACACAGTCCTGTATCATTGTCGGAAAATGTGCCGATCATATTCTGAGGGATAGGTCAAATGTCCTGAGCGTGTTTGTTGATGCGTATTATGACGACTGCATTTCAAAAATCCGTTCGAGAATTTATGTTTCGGAAGAGCGTGCAAAGGATATGAAAAAGCGTACCGACAAGTACCGCACGGCTTATTATAAATACTATACAAGAGGCGAAAACTGGAAAGATACGCTTAACTACGATATGTTTTTGAACACATCAAGAAATTCAACGAATGACTGCGCCGAAATTATTGCAAAGGCTGTTGAGCTGAAATTCGGCAAATAATTTGACGCAGATTAAGAGGTGAGATTTATGGCAGTAACACTCGGTTCACTGTGCGAAAAGGCGGGCTATCTCTACGGTATGCGTGTGATAGCAGGTAAAGAAGGAATGACCAATATCGTGCAATGGGTTCATTCCGTTGAGGATATTGAGGTAAGTGACTTTCTTCACGGAGGAGAGCTTATCTTTTCAACGGGCATTGCAAACAAAGGTCAGGACTGGTTGCTGCCGTTTGTCAAAAATCTCATTGCCAAAAATGTCAGCGGACTTGTTCTGAACATAGGTCCGTACATAAAGGGAATCCCGTCAGAGGTTATCAGCTATTGCAACGAGAAAAAGTTTCCTCTTATGGATATTCCGTGGAAAACCCGAATTGTTGATATTTCACGGGATTTCTGCAATCAGATTATCTCAAATGAACGCAAGGAGGAAACAATAGGCGATACGCTGCAAAATTTCATTTTCTTTCCTGGTGAGTATGAAAAATACTTTCCCGTTCTTGAAAGCAACGGCTTTGACCTTGCAACCGATTATGCAATCATCGGCGTGAAAGCCGATATGGCTGACCATATTTCTTCAAGAAAGCTTGAATCGGCATTTGAACGAACAATTTATTCCTACAAAAAGCACTGGGGCGGCTTTAAGGTGGACAACATGATGTTCTATGTCCTCAATGACTTTTCCGATGATGAAATTGAAAGCATAGCCGAAAAAATTCAGTCGGAAAAGGAGAGGTATATAAGCGTCAACAAGCTGTATGTGGCAGTGAGCAAAACAAATAACAAGCTGAAATCACTCCCGAAAACATACCAGATTGTTTTAAGAATGTTAAGGCTTGCCGTCCGTACAGAGATGACGCCTATGTTCTATGACCGACTTGAAGTCAAAAAGCTGATTCTTGCGGTTGACGATATTTCGCTGCTTGAAAGTATCTATAACGAAAATCTCAAAAAGCTTGAAGTGTATGACCGTGACAACGGCACGGATTATATGAGTTTTTTAAGACTTTACCTAAAGTATGACGGAAGTGTTCAGAGGGTTGCTCAGGAAACATTTGTTCACCGCAACACCATAAATTATCAGCTTGCAAAAATCAAAAAGATTCTCGGCAATAACCTCAAAACCTTTGAAGAACGATTCAAAATTATATTAGCCTTTGAAGTTCGTGATGTGCTTTGACCGCCTCCGTCCCCGTCACGATGTTAATACTGGAAATCCCCCGACAGCCTAACGGAAACCGCTGTCGGGGGATTGGTTTATGTGGTGATTCTATAGCGATGTTTATTTGAATAACTGATACTAATTGATATCAATTAGTATCAGTTACTATCAGTCAGAGTTAGCATAAGTAAAAAAGAACCGATACAAAAGTATCGATTCTTCTTTGGTGCACCTGACAGGAATTGAACCTGCACTCCTCTCGAAACTAGAACCTAATGGTGACGACACCTCAGTGGATTATCTTATTTCTAATCTATTTACAATTACCGCAATTTATACAATATTCATCATTATTGAAGTAGTAATTACTTGGATTATTAGTTTTGTTTATATTCGAATTTACACAAGATGATTTAAAAAAAGCGTTGATTCCATTTTCCCTGAATTTCTCAATATATTTATAAAGAGTTTTTACTTGTGTGGCTTGGATTTTTATGTTACCATTGCAATCAAGTGTCGATAATTCTAGTGCATCGGTATTAATTAAGCAATCTTTACCTAAACTTTTGAGTATATCATCACTTATGTATAATTTACCTATTACGCAGTATGTTATGTTGTATTTCTTAAGTAAATATATTATTTTATCTAATTCCAAATCTGTCGTACCTGGTATAAATGGTTTAATAAGTACATTGCTTTCAATTCCTTGATTCTTAAATTCTTTACACGTTTTAATTCTTTCTTCTGGTGATACAGTATTAGGTTCAATTGTCTTCCATTTGTCAATAGTTGTTATAGTTGTTGAATAAAGAACTTGGTTAGTATATTGAACATATTTAGCTAATTTAGATATTAGACTTATATCTAATTTGTATTTACTCATGAATTGAATTGGATTACCTAATTTGATAAGTTCAATTATCAAATTGATAGACATATCGATAAATCTATCTGTTTGAAATATATCTCCCCAAGCACCCATAGAAATTATAGTTCCGTTTTTTCCTGCTATAAATTCCTTATTTTCAGTAATCAAAGCTAAAATTTTCTCGATAGATAAACAGTTTAACTTCGGTGCTGTAAGATTTCGTAATTTTAGATAGCAGTATTTACATCCACCGCAGCAACCTATTACTGGACTTATAAAAACTCGCCCATCCTTAAATGATGGAACTATATAGTTTTTATTCATTGTTTTACACCTTGCTTTTTTCTGTGTTTTCCTTTTTGCTGTTTTGCCAAAGTATATCAAAATAATTTTTGTAATATTTATATCCTTCGCTATCTTTTTTAAATCTATATGTTATAGTTTGCTGACTTGTTTTATTTTGATATGGTCCAATATAGAGGTTACCATCTATAGAAAAGTAAAAATCATATGGATAATGATCATAAGTGCGTAACTCAATTTGCCCATCATATTTTTGCTCTTTTTTTATTTCATCTATCCACTTAATTAATTCTTTAATCGAGTCTTTTGTAGAGCCTTCAAGTATTCCCTCAGTCTTATCAATTTCGAATGCATATTTACTATCTGGAGAAAGCGTTAGTATCTTTATGTTTAGCCCTTTGGAAACTCTTGATTTTATTAAAGGTGTTTGTGCATCTCGGTATCCTTTTAATCCCATAGCACAGATTTCAAGTGATTTTGCTTTTTTTAATTCTTTGTTGCTTTCACTATTCATTTCAGCACGTGTTTTATATATTTCACTTAATCCCCAATATCTTAGCATATGTTTATAATTTTCTTCTCGAATTTTGGAAAAGTAATTTATAAAAGAGATTACTCCACTAGCCAAAATAGAAGTTCCTATACTTATGAATATTATTGAAATAGTATTTCCTGTTCCTATTGTTACAGAAATTAAAATAAAAAATATTCCAATAAAGCATACAATTATATTAGGAGAATGGAGTATTTTACTAATAATTACTTTTATGTTTTTCATACTATCACCCTGATAATCAATATTTATTCATTTTAAAATATATTTGCTATAAAATAGTTAATAAGTAATCATCTCATTAAAAATATCAATTGCAAAATGATCTGTCATTCCGGAAATGTAATCTATAATTGCTTGAATGTATAAATTTTCGTTATCAAGTTTTCCATAAATTTTTTCATTATCCAGAACAACGCTATTGTCAATGTATTCGTCCGGGATAATTTCACTATCACAATATTTGCATAACCATTTGGTAAATGAGTCTAATAACTTTTTTGAATATTGCAAATTTGCTTTCAATGCAGAAAAAGTGTGTTTTCCGTCATAACATTCAAGAAGAATATTAAAAATTTCAGTAATAATTAATTCTGCGTAATGCATAAATGGTATAAATCTCTTATTACCATAAATATGTTCGTAATTAAAACTCTTTATTTCATTTAACTGGTCTAAAAAAGTTTTGCTTAATGAAATCCCTTTTTCCGGAGTGCTATTTTTACATATATCAATAATCATATTATGCATTATTACAGTTGTATTCATAACATTTTCATCATTTGAGCGTGCCATTTTTAAGAGTTTGTTTTGATCTTTTTTATCCAGAAAACCTAAATTGATTGCATCTTCAATGTCTCTGCCGACATATGCTATTTTATCAGATATTTTAACTACGCATCCTTCCCAAGTAGCAGGCTGATATTGTCCGGCAGAAGTAAAATCATTCAGGTCGATTAATTCGTCTCGTGGACGCAACCCGTTTTCATCTAATTCTCCGCAGTGGGAAATGATACCATCACGTACAGCGTATGTAAGATCTAAATTCTTTCCGACTTTATAGTTATCTTCAAGTAATTCAATTTTATCAACAAATCTTAATCCGTTCTGTTCATGCCAAAATTTTTTATCTAAATGTTTTTCAGTTAATTTACTTATAACTTTTTCACCGTGGTGGCCAAATGGTGCATGTCCAAGATCGTGACCAATAGAAATTGCTTTTGTAAGTTCATCATTCAATCCTAATTCTCTTGCAATAGTTGAACTAACAGAATCAACATGGTTGACATGTTCCATCCTTGTACAAATATGATCATTGTTAATATTAAAGAAAACCTGTGTTTTATGTTTTAGACGTCTGTATGCCATTGAATGAAGAATTCGTGTAAAATCTCTTGCAAAGGGACTTCTGACATCATCGGAGCGAGAATAGAGTTCGCTTGGTCTTGATGTTAACATTTCCCAATTTGGATGTTTGTTTGTTACTGCCACGGATTTAAAAACTTTTGTTGACATAATTACACCATCCTTATTGTAAAATAAACTGAATATTTCGATATATGTTTTATTATAGCACGGAATGTATAATCTGTCGATAATAAATTTACGACACGATAATATTTTGTTTAATATATAAATTGAAGTAAATTCTCAAAGTAAATGCAACAGTGCAATTTGCGATTGCATTTAATCTGAGAAAGAAAATATGGTAGCATTAAGTTTGAGAAATCTTGAAGGAGGTTTTCAAACAATGAGCAGCAAAAACAAGCATATGAGCTTGCAAGATCGAATCGAAATACAAGAGTGCTTGTCAAAAGGAATGACCTTTAAGACAATCGCAAATCGAATCGGCAAAAACCAAACAACCATTTCACGAGAGGTTAAACTGCATTTGCAGGTTAACAGAAATAGTTTTGTGCGAACTGATGATGTTTGCCCAAAACTACTTAAAGCGCCATTCGTTTGCAATGGGTGCAGTAAAAGAAGTCGTAGCAATTACCCCTACACAAGACAAGTATATTCTGCTAAATATGCTCAAAAGCAGTACGAAGAAACTCTTGTTGAAGCAAGAAGCGGTATTGCTTTGGGGAAAGAAGAATTTTACGAAACTGAAAAGATAATTTCGGAAGCTGTTAAAAAGGGGCAACATATTTACCACGCAATAAAAGCTAATGAATTACCGGTTTCGGTTGCTACTGTTTACAGACACATTAACAAGCAGTATTACACCATTGGTTTAATCGACTTGCCAAGAGCAGTAAAGTTTAAACCTCGTAAATCTGCTAAAAAAGAAAGTATACCCAACTGTCTAAAAAAGGGCGTAGCTATCAAGATTTTATTGAATATATTACAGATAATCCTGATGTTCCTATTGCTGAATTAGATACCGTAATAGGTAGAATCGGCGGTAAAGTAATTATGACCCTACACTTCATTAACTGCGACTTTATGATTGGGTTATTACTTGAAAACAAAACAGCATTAGAAGCTGCAAATAAAATACAGGAATTAAAAACAAAATTTAATTCTCTAGGAACTAACTTTGGTGATTTAGTTCCTGTTTTGTTGACAGATAATGGAAGTGAGTTCAGTTTTGTTCATAAATTTGAAAATGATGTTAACGGAAATCCCGAAACAAAGCTTTTCTTTTGTGAGCCGAGTTCTCCGCAGGAAAAGCCACACATAGAGAAAAACCATACTCTTTTTAGAGATATTGTTCCATCGGGTTCTTCTTTTGATGAATTTACACAAGATACCATTAACCTTATCTTTTCACATATTAACTCCGTAAAAAGAAAACAATTCAACGGCAAAAGCTCATTTGAAATGTTTTCTTTCTATTATTCGACTGAGTTAGCATCAGTTTTGGGTATATCTCAAATTGATCCGAAAGATGTAATTCAATCGCCAAAATTACTTAAAAATATTTATTAAGGTAAATGCAACCATACTTGCATTTAGTCTGAGAAATTTTTTCTCTCGAGCTAGCTTTGCTATGCCTATTTTTACTTTTTAACGCTAATTTTGCCTTGTTTTAGTTACTGTTTTAACCATTTCTCAAACTAAATGCTACCGATTTCTCAAGTTAAATGCTACCTTTTGCCACTGTTGCATTTACTCTGAGAATTTACCTATATAAATTGATGAATTTATTATTCTATGATAAAGAATCTCTATTATAAACATCCGTATTTGGCATGAAAACAAAATAGAATAAAAGCACGAAAAACTTTAATCCTTTTTCGTGCTTTATTATGTGTCAGTACTAATTTTGCCTGTGTTTAATAATCTCGGTATATATCCTTAGGTTAACGTTAACAGTCCATTCTTAAACACATAGTCAAAAACAAACATTTTTTCACCTTTATCAAATCTGACATAGATATACTTTTGCGCTTTATCGATTTTGCTGACCGTTCCCGTTCCAAACAATTTATGTTGCACAGTATCATCGACTTTAACAGCAGGAAGATTAAAATTCTCGCTTTTTTGTTTAGTCTTTGGCTTTGTAGTTTTTGAGTTGATGCTTTGACTAATACCATAGCTTGAAGTAACAAGGCCAGATTCTTTAATTTGTGCTTTATCGTCTGTTTGAAAATCTGAAAGCTGATTAGTTTCTGCCATAATATCAATAGCATCATCGTCATCGGTTACTTCATCAAGATTATCAGCGGACATAGTTGCTTGTTGATTGTAGAATAACTGTTCATATTCTTTACGTTTGATGACAGTATCCCAACCACCGATATCTTCGTTTTCGTGTTTGTTGATTCCTGTGTAAGAAAGGCTTGAATCCTCGTATCGCTTGAATTTGAAAATTGCGTCATTCATCAAGCCGGCATTGAATACTCCAAGCGAGCAAAGCAGTTCAAAATCCTTGACATCAAGTCCTGTTACTTTCTTAAACAATCCCGGTTCAAGCTGAGTGATAACATCTTTGAGAGAACGCTCACGGCAGTCGGTCAGGTACATAAAGATCGGAACACGGGTTGCAAATTTAATCAGCTTTTCCTGAATTTGTTTGCGCTTTGATTTAAACTCTTTTTCCTCTTCGCTGATTTCTTTCTTTTCATTCTGAGTTAGTTTATCCTTCTCTTTTTTAGCCTTCTTAACTGCTTCAGATTTATTGATAATTGTTTCAATGTCCTGATTTAACGAGCGAAATCCCTCTATACTCATCAAAGCCTTCATGGCCTGTTCATTAGCAAAAAGACGTTTTAGAGTATCGTTGTCAACATTTACAAGTAAAGCTGATTCCCAACGCTTTGCAAGCAAAGTTGCAGAAGTACCCGACATTGCAATATCAAGAATATCCTGTGCGCTGATTTGTTTCATAGTACTTCCGTCGTATGCAAGCACAGGCAGAAAATTAATAAACTCAGCTACTTTCTTTTCAGGGTTGCTTTCATTGATATTCAGCCGACAGCTGTAGTCGGAAATCTGTCGTAATGCTCTGTCAAGAGCAAAATCAAATACATAGCACTCGTGCTTAATAATTTCTTTTTCTCCGATCTCATTTATAATCTCCCACGGAGATTGCACCCTGAATGCCGCCTGAAAATATGTTTCGGGACTTTTTAAATTACGGAGCATAAATATTCCCGTCCACGGCCTTACTGTAACACCTGTTGTCAGTTTGCCGCAGGTTAAGGTAATTGTTTTGGTTTTAAGCGGATTGCACATAGATTTCAGAACAGGAGCAAGAGCGTCAAGTCCGATACCTGCAGATGTACCTGCGCAAAGGTTGATTTTGTATTCGTGATAAAAAGTATTTTGCTTTTGTTCGAGCAGATTTTTCATTGCATAGCAGGAGGCAACATTTGGCAGGAACCAAAGAGTATGAGAGAGCACATTCAGCAGTCTTACATCTGAAAACGGCATAGGCGGACGTCTATCCTTACCTAATTTCAGGTCGACAAGATTTGCAGGCAGATGCTTGCCTGTCATAAGATTTAGCCAGCTTTGTACCTCGTTTTCGTACACAAATCTCGCTTCTTTGCCTTTTCCTTTTGCAGAGAAGAAAACATTTAAGTCAAATTCGTTAAATTCACCCTGCATTGCAACCTGACGGATATCCTCAGGCATTTTATAGGTGAGCATAACCATTCTCGGAAGAGCAAGATAAGGATTATCAGAGCCTTTCCAATTTTCTTTTGCGGACTGCTCATCCGAATAAGTCCAGTTGAAAATCTGTTCTTCAATGAATTCTCCGCTGTTTATGGCACGAAACGGCGTTCCCGATAAAAATAGATAATGGTCTGTTGTAATCTCAATAAAGCTTTCATTATAGGCATTGTCGGCTTCATCATTTTTGTACTTTTCCATATCGAAGTCAACATCAACCTCTTCATCAGGCTTTTCAAAGAGCTTTTTTGTGTTCTCACGCCACGCACCGTAATGATACTCGTCAAAGATAACTAAATCCCAGTTGTTGCTGTGTATAAATTCATTTTTAGGTTTGATTGCACCTGATTCAGTTGTGCCGAGCAAATCCTGAAACGAACCGAAAACAACAATAGGCTGTGACTTATCAGCCTGTTCAAACATATGGTCAATTGTAGTTTTTCGGTTTGCAGCGTCTTTGTTGGAAATAAACTGCCAGCCTTCAAAGTCAATGTGAGTTATCAGATCTTCACGCCATGCCGATTCAACGGCAGGCTTGAAGGTGAGAACAAGTACACGCTTAAAATTCATCTTCCTTGCAAGCTGATATGACGCAAAGGTTTTGCCAAAACGCATTTTTGCATTCCATAAAAACTTTGGCGTGCGATTTGGTTCGGCAGCTTTAGCTTCTTTAAAATATTTTATTGTTCGTTCAACTGCTCTGTACTGTTCGGGGCGCATTTCAAAACTTGCCGTTCTGTTTTCAGACGCAACCTTGCCTGTTATAAGCTCATTAACGGCAGATTTTATGTCATCAACCGTGCATTTGTACCATTCGTTGCGGTCGTTACCGCTGTTAAGCTGTTGCTTACCTCTGCGTTTTAGAATACTGTGAACATCGTGGTCGGTAAAGCAGGAACCGTCGGGGCGCATAGAGGAATGACTGAATAGAATCTTGTATTGCACACCGCTGGTGTGCATCTGTTCCTTTATACGGCTTTTAACATTTCTTTCGGTAAAGCCTACCTTTATGTAGCCTTTATGAGAGGGAACATCCACAAGCTCGTATGCGTAGATTGTGGGATTGATTTGCGGACGTGGTGCAAAAAACTGATTATCAGCCATTGTCGTCACCACCTATATTACAAATTCTTGAATCAATGTAATTCCATTCATCTTTGCTGATGCCCCATAAATCTATTAAATATTCATCAGTGTATGTGATATTATACTTTCTTAAATCGGGGACAAAACAAAAATTCTTTTTTGTTACATCTTGTGATACAACAGTCTGTAATAACAGAAAACGTACAACTTTTGTAAATAAATAAGATTTAAAATTCAATGTTTCTTCCCTTGTGTCAAATGCACCTGCAACAATCCATGATTCTGTACAACATTCGCCAGGAGCAGCAAGCCTTATATTTCCGTCATAATAAAATCCAACAGGCTTTGTGAAATCTGTCTGGCCTGCTATTGGAGCTTTAGGCACAAGTAATTTCCACTTATTTAGTAGTTGATTATTATCAATGATATCTTTTTTATCAGCGTACTTCTTACCTATCCTTTGAATAAACCAACATGGTATGCCGTTTTCTTTTGGTGGATAATTTGTTGGTATTCCGAAAGGCTTTCTTGAGGATACTTTTTTATTCAAATAGTACTTGTTTTGTTTTTGTATTTTTTTTACAATCTTTACAGCTAAGTTTTGTCGAATAAATATTTCATTTTCATCCAGATATCTATTTGAGGTTAATGGTTTGGATTTATCAAAATTAGTTACTTCGCACATTCCGTTATAATCCCTATTCCAAAGAAAATAACACGCTCCACCAGCTAAATCAACACCAGGAAATACATCTTTAAAATTTTCATAATCAACCAACTTCTCAATTCTTCTGTCTGAAAGCATTTCTTTACGGAAATCATCAAGTCCTTTTCCTCCGCTAAACCATCTTGATGGTATAATCATCGTTATATACTTTGGCTTTAATAATTTTGCACGATTTACAAAATGTTGATAAATAGGTTTTGCGCTTTTTCCATTTCCACCGTCGTTTAATTGATACGGAGGATTTGAGATAATTACGTCGAATTTCATATCAAAGACCCTTTCTTTATCACCTGAATGTATAAATTGATATGCGTGGGATTCGAGCAAACTATCTCTATTGTATTCTTTCTGAGATGCACCGCAATAAATGCATTTTCCGTCCTGCCATGTATGCTTTATGCGCTTGTATCGTATATTTCCCTCAACATCGGGAAACCTACTTACGGAGTATTCTGTGTTTGGATATTTTGAGCAATACACGCTTCTGCGTGACAGCAGACTTGTCAGTTCGGTAATTGCTATACCAAAAAGCTGTTTGTGAAAAATATGGTCTATGCGTTTCTGCAAGTCGGGAATTTGCACTTCAAGTCCGCTGATAAGCCTTTTTGCAATTTCACGTAAAAAAACACCCGATTTGCACGCAGGGTCAAGAAATGTTGTGTCAGGATTGCTGAAAAGCTCCTGCGGCAGCATATCAAGCATAGCGTTAGCAACTTCAGGCGGTGTAAAAACCTCGTCGTTTGATAGGTTAGCAAGGCAGGACAAAACATCGGGATTGTAAATTTCATTGAATAAGCTGTCAGCCATTTTTCTGCACCCTCCTGTAATGTGTGATGTATTTTTTCAGAAAGATGCCCTCATCAGACGGTGTATCACTTACCAATGATAACTGTTCGTCTTTGTCAGGCTCCTGCTCTTTAAGCAACTGTTCAAAGGTATAGTCGCTTCTCTGCATCTGTGAATCTGTGATAAGTGCCCATTCTGAAAAAACTATTGGAATATCTGTGTCATTTCCGTTTTCATCGACTGTCATTAGGGTGAGTGCGTTGCCGCATACAATGTTGCGGCTGAAAATGAATTTTACGGCTTCTTTAGTCTGTTCGTTGCACATGCTTTTGCATACAGCCTTATACTGCTTATCCCATATTGCAAACATACGCTTTCTGCAATCAAGCACGTTGTCCTGCAATATATCGACACCGTATATGGAGCTTGCTGCGAGTACCGAATACTTTTCATAATCAAGAGGGCTGCGTTTGTACTTTCGCTTGCAAACCTCAAGCTTTCGGGTAAGAATTTCTGCAAGAAAATTTCCGTTACCGCAGGCTGGTTCAAGAAACCGTGAATCAATGCGTTCCGTTTCGTCTTTAACAAGGTTGCACATTGCTTTTACTTCTCGGTCATTAGTATAGACCTCACCGTAATCGGCTACCCTTTGTTTTGACTTGATTTGTTTCTTCGCCATAAGTACACCCACCAACTGACCTCAAATTTTCGCAGAATGTAACC
>CAJMRT010000009.1 GCA_905215855.1 uncultured bacterium | reverse complement strand
GGAACTTCATTGCCACATCGGTTCACAGATTTTTGATATTGATCCGTTTGTCACTGCTGCTGAAATTATGCTTGACTTTATGGGCAAGATTCACGATGAACTCGGAATCGTTATTTCAGAGCTTAACCTCGGCGGCGGCTTTGGTATTATGTACACTAAGGACGATGAGCCTGTTCCTTACGAGAACTATATGGAAAAGGTTTCTGAAGCTGTTAAGGCTAAAGCTAAGGAACACGGACTTCCTGTTCCGTACATCTTCATTGAACCGGGTCGTTCAATTGTAGGTGAAGCAGGTATTACACTTTACAAAGTCGGCGGAAAGAAAGAAATTCCGAATATTAGAACTTATGTATCTGTTGACGGCGGTATGACCGATAATATCAGATATGCGCTTTACCAGTCTGCTTATACTGTGGTAAATGCAGGTAAGGCTGACAAAGAGCCTGATGAAATTGTTACTGTAGCAGGTAAGTGTTGCGAAAGCGGTGACCTTGTTCAGGAACACACAAAAGTTGCAAAGGTTGAAGTAGGCGATACGCTTGCTGTTCTTTCAACAGGTGCTTACAACTATTCAATGGCTTCAAATTACAACAGAATCCCTCGTCCTGCAATCGTAATGGTTAAAGACGGAAAGGCAAGAGTTGTTGTTAAGCGTGAAAGCTACGAGGATATAGTAAAGAACGATATCTGATAATTGAATTATAATTATTGTGCAACACTGAACCGCTTAATTGTGTTCGGTGTTGTGTTGCGTAGATTAACGCATGGATTCGGAGTGGAGTATTGTGTTAAGGATAAGAAGTTTTTTTAAGGAACTTGAGCCTACACGACAGATGTCTGAGGCATTTAGAAATTGCATATTTCTTGCGTTATCAGGCGGATTTCAGGATGCATATACATATTTTACCCGTGACGGAGTATTTGCAAATGCACAGACGGGTAATGTTGTGCTTATGAGTACAAATTTTATGACAGGAAAGTGGGGAGAGGGGCTTAAATATCTTTTTCCTATTCTTGCGTTTGCGTTAGGTGTTCTTGTAGCTGATTTGATACAGAAAAAATTCAAGTATTCCAAAAAGATACATTGGCGACAGGGAATACTCTTATTTGAAATTATCATATTATTTGCGGTTGGCTTCATGCCAAAGAGTATGGACACCGTTGCAGCGGTAATTGTATCGTTTTCCTGTGCAATGCAGGTTCAGACTTTCAGAAAAGTCAGAGGATATTCTTATGCCAGTACGATGTGCATAGGAAATTTAAGAAGCGGTACGGCTGCTCTGTCAGGTTTTATTCACGAAAGAAAGCCCGAACAGCTCAGACAGGCAATGTATTATTTTGGTATTATATTTTTCTTTGCAGTCGGAGCGGGTCTGGGAGGAAATCTTTCGTTATCGTTTGGAACGCATATAATATGGGTTTCATGCGGATTGCTCCTTATAAGTTTTCTGATGATGTTTAAAGAAAAAATTCAATAATCCGGCAATTTTATATAACAATAAAGCAGTCATCAATTACTCGGATTTGAGTATTGACGACTGCTTTATTCATTTTACTTCATTTTACAAATTTTTCTATTCCTAGAATATAATCACTTGAAGTTTTATAAAGGCAACAAAGTGTTATCAAATGTCTGATAGGCAGTTCCCGTTTTCCGTTTTCGTATTTGCTGTACTGTTCCTGTCTTGTGTGAAGTATGAATGCAATTTGCTCTTGCGTGTATCCGTTTTTGATTCTTAATTCTTTTAATCTTTTGCAGTAGTCCATATAAATCACATTTAAAAAATATTACAGATAGTATTACTGATTGGATTTTATCATAAAATATGTCTGTTTGCAACTAAAATTTAATTGTTAAGTCAAATATGAATTATACAAAATATCGTAATGCAAATGAATTTCTTGGATTCATGAATACATTTTTATAAAATTCAGCTCGTAAAATGCATGAAAATGCACCTCAACTTGGGAGATTTGTAAAATAAATTGCAGAAAAGGAATAAAATCGGCTGTTTTTTCAATATTTTTAAAAAAATTTGCAGGAATCTCACAAAAGATATTGCAAAATCATTCAAAGTATAGTATTATTAGTATGTTGATTGCAGCACTTTACTGTGCTACAGCATAATCGGAGCTTTTTCCGTATAATTTATGCGAATTTTATTAAGGAGGACTTACTTATGTCATATGTAAGTGAACAGCTTGAAAAGCTGAAAGCAAAAAATGCAAACGAGCCTGAATTTATCCAGGCTGCTACTGAAGTTCTTACTTCACTTGAGCCCGTTTTCGAGCAGAATCCACAGTACGAAGAGAATGGTATTCTCGAAAGAATCACAGAACCTGAAAGAGTTATTATGTTCAGAGTTCCTTGGGTTGATGACAACGGCAAGGTTCAGGTAAACCGTGGTTTCCGTGTTCAGTTCAACAGTGCTATCGGACCTTACAAGGGTGGTTTAAGACTTCACCCATCAGTAAACCTCGGCGTTATTAAGTTCCTCGGTTTCGAGCAGATTTTCAAGAACTCACTTACAGGTCTTCCAATCGGCGGTGGTAAGGGCGGCTCTGACTTTGATCCTAAGGGTAAGAGCGACAGAGAAGTTATGGCATTCTGCCAGAGCTTTATGACAGAGCTTTGTAAGCACATCGGTGCTGACACAGATGTTCCTGCAGGCGATATCGGTACAGGCGCTCGTGAAATCGGTTATATGTTCGGTCAGTACAAGAGAATCAGAAATGTATATGAGGGCGTTCTTACAGGTAAGGGTCTTAACTGGGGCGGTTCGCTCGCAAGAACTGAGGCTACCGGTTACGGTCTTCTTTATCTTACAGAGGCTATGCTTAAGGATAACGGCAAGGACATCAAGGGTGCTACTGTTTGCGTATCAGGTGCAGGTAATGTTGCTATCTACGCTACAGAAAAGGCTACAGAGCTTGGTGCTAAGGTAGTTACAATGGCTGATTCAACAGGTTGGATTTATGATGCTGAAGGTATTGACCTTGATGCTATTAAGAAAATCAAGGAAGTTAAAAGACAGCGTCTTACAGAGTACAAGAACTATCGTCCTAACTCAGAGTATCACGAAGGCAAATTCGATTGGTCAGTTAAGTGTGATGTTGCACTTCCGTGTGCTACACAGAACGAGCTTAACGAAGAAAACGCTAAAAGACTTATCGCTAACGGTTGCTATGCTGTTGCCGAGGGTGCTAATATGCCTACAACTCTTGAAGCTACAAAGCTTCTCCAGAAATCCGGCATTCTCTTTGCACCGGGTAAGGCTGCTAATGCAGGCGGCGTTGCTACATCAGCTCTTGAGATGAGCCAGAACTCACAGCGTCTTTCATGGACATTTGAAGAAGTTGACGCTAAGCTTAAGAACATTATGGTTAACATCTACAAGAACATTTCTGCTGCAGCTAAGAAGTATGGTCATGAAGGTGACTATGTAGTAGGTGCTAATATTGCAGGTTTTGAGAAGGTTGCTGATTCAATGATTCAGCAGGGCGTTTGCTAATTAGCTTTTAAAAATTAAATCTTCTAAAAAATTTCAGCCGTACAGATTCGTGTGAGTCTGTACGGCTGTTGTAATTTAAATGCTGTAAATTGGTATTAGCAATATGTTTCGGTTTTATCTTGTTTTACCCATTTCCCGAATTATACAAAATATTCATTTTGTATAATTTTCGTAATTGGAATATACACCGCCCTTTTTTGTGTTATAATAGCATTATAATTCTTTTAATACAGATTTTAGTTCAACTTCTTTTAGTTATTCTTTATAAGAAATAAATTTACGGTGGTGTGTTTATGGCAGTTGATTTTCGTGATGAAGCTCCTGCAATTTTGAAGGACTATTTAATTTATAAGCAGACAATTAAAAATATGTCGAAGAAAACCGTTGACGAATATTTTATTGATCTCAGAACTTTTTTTAGATTTTTAAAAGTAATGCGTGGTCTTGTGCCTGACGGTACTGAGTTTGATGAAATTAAAATTGACGATGTTGACCTTGATTTAATTAAAACCGTTAATCTTGAACTTGCATATGATTATATGAATTTTCTTTATCGTGACCGCAACAATAAGAGTGCGTCCCGTGCAAGAAAATGTTCAAGTCTGAAAGGCTTTTTTAAGTACATAACCAATAATAAACATTTGCTTGATGCAAATCCCGTGGAACAGCTTGAATCACCAAAAAATAAAAAAGCTTTGCCAAAGTATCTTACTCTTGAACAAAGCATTGAGCTTCTTAATGCTGTTGACGGAAATAACAAACAGCGTGATTATTGTATTTTGACTCTCTTTCTCAATTGCGGACTGCGTGTGTCTGAAATGGCAGGTCTTAACTATAATGATATTCATAGTGACGGTACAATGCGTGTTGTCGGTAAAGGCAATAAAGAACGCATTGTTTATCTAAACTCTGCTTGCATTGACGCTTATAATGAGTATATGAAGGTGCGTCCGATTGATGAAGTTAAGGATAAAAAAGCGTTGTTTATTAGCCGTAATCACCGCAGAATGTCCGTGAAAACAATTCAGGCTATGGTATATAAATATCTTGAGAAAATCGGACTTGATTCTCAGGGATATTCCTGTCATAAGCTTAGGCATACCGCCGCTACGCTTATGTATCAGCAAGGCGGAGTTGATGTCAGAGTGCTTAAAGAGGTTCTCGGACACGAAAATCTCGGTACGACTGAGATTTATACGCATTTGAGTTCCGAACAAATGAAAAATGCCGCTGACTCAAATCCGCTTGCAAAAATAAAACCTAAGAAAAAAGTTTAAAGAATTTTTACTATGCCGCCCACATCTGTGAGTGGCATATTTTTGCATAATATTTTAATTTCAATTTTATTTTTAGAACATAATTCTCTTATAGAAGAATAACAGGGGTGCATTTCAGCATTTCCGAAAAACACTACGGTATTATCAGAGATTTTTCCGCTTGCACCGCCTATAAATCCATAATCATATCCTTCAAGTTTTATATCACCCGAGGATATTAACAACACCTCTGCCCCATCTTTTTCAAGGGCATTTTTTATGGATATATCAGCTGTTACGGCAGTGCGATTATTGAGTATTAGAGTTGAGCATCTTGCGTATCCTTGGTTTATGTTTACGATTTCAATATCGTTTTTTACGCAATATTTGTAAAGAGTCGGATCTATTGCAGATACTTTACCGTAAAGCTTATTATTAAAGAAAAGAAAATTCAGCAATACGTTTTCGGGATACTTCTTCCCTGCTTTGTTTTTACATATAATCAAATTTTCTTTATATGGTAAAGTTTTTAGCTTTTCGCACTCTTGAAGTACAAAAACAGTATTATTTATCGTCAAAATCTGCATATCGGCATGAGCTTGTTCGGGTTGCGGAAATGCTTTGACAGTGTCCGAAAATATAACATTATGCCCCATTTTTGAAAGCTCATCGGCAAAACATGGGTATTTGTTTGATATTACAAAACTGCTCATTGTCCTACCGCTTCAAATGCCTGACGAATGTTTTTTACTCCGATCAATTCAGCATCATCACATGAAACACCTTTTAGATTATGATACGGCAGAATGATTTTTGTAAAGCCAAGTCTTACCGCTTCGTTAATTCTCATCTGAGCGTTTGATACAGCACGAATTTCGCCTGCAAGACCGATTTCACCGAATACAACAGCGTTTTCGTCAATCGGAGTATCTTTCAGACTGCTTATAAGAGCCATGGCAATTGAAAGGTCAATCGCAGGTTCGTCAACTCGCAATCCGCCTACGATATTTATGTAGGTGTCGCAGTTTGAAAAATAGTATCCTGCTCTTTTTTCAAGAACGGCAAGTACCATTGACAGTCTGTTATAATCATATCCTGTAACCATTCTGCGAGCGTTGCCGTATCCGCTTTGTGTAGCAAGTCCCTGTGTTTCGGCAAGAATTGGTCTTGATCCTTCAATTGTGCAGGTGACGCAAGTTCCCGAAACATTTTTCGGACGCCCTGAAAGCAACATAACAGACGGATTTGCAACTTCGTTAAGCCCTTTATCAGTCATTTCAAAAACGCCGATTTCATTTGTTGAGCCGTACCTGTTTTTTACGGCACGAAGAATACGGCAGCTCATCTGTTTGTCACCTTCAAAATGCAGTACGGTGTCAACAATATGTTCAAGTACCTTTGGTCCTGCAATTGAACCCTCTTTATTGACATGACCTACGATAAACATAGGAATATCAAGTCCTTTTGCAGTTCTCATCAGCATATTGGCAGATTCTCGTACCTGTGTAATGCTGCCTGGGGACGAGTTTAATTCTGAAAGATTCATCGTCTGAATTGAGTCAATCATAACGAGGTCGGGTTTGAGATTTTTTATCTGTTCGCAAATAACCTCAACATCGGTTTCAGTCATTACATACAGATTCGGCGAAGTTACACCCAGCCTTATTGCTCGGAGCTTGAGCTGTCTTTTTGACTCCTCTCCCGATATGTAGAGAATTTTCAGAGTATCACCGAGGTACTGACAAATCTGCATAAGAACGGTCGATTTGCCTATGCCCGGATCACCGCCCAGAAGTATAAGACTGCCCTTTACAATTCCTCCGCCGAGTACACGGTTGAGTTCTCCGCAGCCTGTGTCATATCTGTGCTCATCCTCGGTTGAAATATCCGATATGGCGTATGGTTTCGAGTAGGTTGCAAAAGAGCGTGTTTTTGCAGTTGCTGACTGTTTTGATGTATCTTTAATTTCTTCGTTCATTGTGTTCCATTCGCCGCATGATGGGCATTTTCCGTACCATTTAGGCGATTCGTATCCACATTCCGAACATATGTATACACTTTTGATTTTTGAAGCCATTTATTTCACTTCCTGTATTTATTGATGAGTATAATCTAAAAATCCTGTTATGATTGCAGTTGCCATTTCTTTTTGATATTCGTCACTTTGCAGCTTGGCAAGTTCATCCGGATTTGAAATAAATCCGCATTCCACAATAACAGACGGGTTTTCAGCCTTTTTTAAAAGATAGATTGAGCCGTCTGCCTTTTTGCATTGCCGTTCGTTATTAGGCTGTAAGCATTTTTTTACGGAATTTCTAATGCATTCCGCAAGATTTTGACTTTGACTGTTATTCGGGGAATAAAAAATTTGAGTTCCGTAATATTTGCTTTGAGAAAATTTGTTTTGATGAATACTGATTACAATATTGTTTTTGTCGGAATTGAAAATTTCGAGCCGTTTTTTTAAATCGGCAACTTTTCTTGAATGAACCGAATCTTCTCCGCTATCAAGAGATATATCATCTGTTCTTGTTTGAACAACCTTATATCCGAAAATTTTTAATAAATCAGCCGAATTATTTGCTATAGAAAGATTGATGTCTTTTTCAAGCACACCGCTTTCGCTTACCGCTCCCCCGTCTTCGCCGCCGTGACCTGCGTCAATTACAATTATCGGCTCTGTTTTGTTTTCTGTCATAACAGATTTAGTGGGATTAAGTCTGAAAAAAACAGATACCATAATAATGCAGAATATCGCGAACAGTAAAAAGCAGAGAGCATAAAATGTAGGGATTTTTTTATTCATACAAACACCTCTGCATAAAAATATGCCGAGTGTGAGATTATATATTACTTATTCAGTATATACTACAAAACTTTTTCTGACAAGATTTTTCTTTTGGATTTTTGCATACGACAAAGATGTTGTAATAAAATTTGTTTGGTGGTATAATTATCAAGGATTATGAATTGGAAAAATGAAAGGAAGTTAGTAAAATGGAAAAACCTGGCAGAAATGATCCTTGCTGGTGTGGCAGCGGAAAAAAGTATAAAAAATGTCATATAGATTTTGATGAAAAAATTGAGGAATTTGAGGTTGCGGGTCACATTGTTCCCTCCCATAAAATCTTGAAAAATGCTGAGCAGATTGAAAAAATCAAGGAGAGTGCAAGGATTAATATTGCAGTTCTTGATTATGTTGCAGAGCATATTAAGGCAGGTATCAGCACGGCTGAAATTGATAAGTGGGTGTATGATATCACAACCAAAATGGGCGGTGTTCCGGCTCCCCTTAATTTTGAGGGATTTCCCAAGAGCGTATGTACTTCAATAAACAACGAAGTTTGTCACGGTATTCCGTCGGAAGATGTAATAATCAAAGACGGCGATATAATCAATGTTGATGTTTCAACTAATTTGAACGGATATTTTTCCGATTCTTCAAGAATGTTTTGTATCGGTAATGTAAGCGAGGAAAACAGAAAGCTTGTTGAAGAAACAAAAAATGCAGTTTATGAAGGACTCAAACAGGTTAAGCCTTGGGGTTTTCTCGGAGATATGGGTCAGGCTGTCAATGATTATGTAAAGAGTAAAGGTTACTCTGTTGTTCGTGAAGTAGGAGGTCATGGAATCGGTCTTGAATTCCATGAAGATCCATGGGTAAGTTACATTTCTAAAAAAGGCACGGAAATGCTTATGGTACCCGGTATGATTTTTACCATTGAACCTATGGTGAACGCAGGAAAACCTGATATTTTCGTTGATGAGGATAACGGCTGGACTATCTATACAGAAGATAACTCAATGTCTGCTCAGTGGGAAATTCAGGTTCTTGTAACTGAGGACGGCTACGAAATCATTGCATACTAAGTAAAAACAAAAGGCATTTGCTTTGAGAATTCTCATTGCAAATGCCTTATTTTTATAAATAAAATTTAATTATTCCTTACCGTCCCAACAATAAGTACAGAGTTTGCATTTGTCAATTCCGCAGGAATCAAGCATATCGTCAAGCCTGTTAAAACGCAAGGATGTGAACTTGAGTTCTTTACAGATTTCATCAACCATCTGCTCGTATTTTTCAGAATCGGGATTTGTGTATTCCTGAAGAATTTCGTCTGTAACATTGCCGTTCTCAAGTCTTTCGATAACCCGTCTTGTGATGAGATCCATTTCAGAAGATGACCTTGAGAAGTTAAGGTACTTACAGCCGTATACAAGCGGAGGACACGCAGGTCTGATGTGAACCTCTTTTGCGCCGCTTTCAAAAAGATACTCTGTTGTTTCACGAAGCTGTGTGCCTCTTACAATTGAGTCATCAATAAGAAGAAGGCTCTTTCCTCTGATTAAATCCTCAACTGCGAGAAGCTTCATTTTTGCAATAAGATTACGCTGACTCTGAATTGTCGGCATAAATGATCTCGGCCAAGTAGGTGTATATTTAATAAACGGTCTTGAGAACGGAATTCCCGAGGCATTTGCATAGCCTACTGCGTGAGCAATGCCCGAATCGGGTACACCTGCAACGATATCGGGCTTTACGGAATCTCTTTCAGCCATTTTTGCACCGCAGTTGTAACGCATTTGCTCAACACTTGTACCCTCATATGAGCTTGCAGGATAGCCGTAGTAAACCCACAGAAAAGTACAGATTTTCATTTTATCGCCGGGCTTTTTGAGTGTAATGCAGTTTTGGTCTGTAATTACCGTAATCTCACCCGGTCCGAGTTCTTTATAATCATTGTAGCCGAGGTTTTTGTATGAGAAACATTCAAACGCCACACAAAATGCATCTTCTTTTTTACCGATAACAACAGGAGTTCTGCCGTACTTATCTCTTGCGCAATAGATGCCGTTTTTATTCATCAACAGGAGCGAAACAGAGCCGTCAACTTTTTCAAGAGCATAGCTTATGCCGTCAACAAGGTTTTCTTTTTGATTGATGAGAGTTGCAATAAGCTCGGTTGCGTTGATTTCACCGCCGCTCATTTCAAGAAAATGTGAACCGCCTTTTTCAAAGATCTCCGCAACAAGTTCATCTGTATTATTGATTTTGCTTACGGTGGTAATTGCATATGTACCGTGATGTGAACGAACAATAAGAGGCTGAGGTTCGTAGTCGGAAATACATCCGATACCGAATTTGCCTTTCATACTCTGCATATCTTTATCAAATTTAGTTCTGAAAGGTGCATTTTCAATATTGTGGATTGATCTGTCAAATCCTTTTTCTTTGTCATAAACAACCATACCTCCTCTTCTTGTGCCAAGGTGTGAATGATAGTCAATTCCAAAGTATAAGTCGAATACGCAGTCCTGTTTTGCTGCAACACCCATAAATCCGCCCATGTTTTTTCTCCTTTAACCTTTTTAATTCTGAATTAAAAGTATTTACAGTTTGCCGTTTTAGATTGTAAATACTGTTTGATTAAAATCAAACACACCAAAATTATAGTATTATTTTCGGATTATGTCTATACTTTTGTCGAAAATTTTTGAATTACAGCACAAAAAAACAGCAGAAATTATATCTGCTGTTTAGGTTTATTCGATAAGTCCGTACTTAACTTTAATCCTGTCAAGCTTTTCAAGCATAGGTTCTGCTCCGAAAAACAGAAATATAACAGTCGAAACTGCGTGAACAATATCCATCGGAAAGCCCTGAATATAAAAAGTTATGAGCATATTCAGATTAAATGCAGAATGTGATGTTAGCGCCGAATAAAGGTTCATAAGTCCGCCGTAAATGACCATTGTGGCAATGAAACCGTATATACAGAGCGAAGTCCTTGTTCTGCCCAAAAGACCTTTCTTAAAGAGAATACCGCCAATGAAGCCTATTATCCCTGCCGCAAACATTTGCCACGGCGTCCAAGGTCCTTGACCGAACATAAGATTTGAAACAAGCATACTTACAGCACCGACAAGAAATCCCGATTCACCGCCGAATGCTACTCCCGAAATTATCACAATTGCCACAACGGGCTTGAACTGAGGCAACATTGTAAATGCAAGTCGTCCTGCAACTGCTATTGCACATAGAACAGAAATTATGACAAGCTCTCTCGCTTTTGGATGCCTGCCTTCAAAAACGAGAAAAAACGGAATCATACACTCAATCATAACAAGGAGTGAAATAAAAAGATATTTCTGATCCTGAAGATATGTCATTCCAACAAAAATTGTAACAGGAATTGCAAGCAAAACCATAATTGCCATACTGACGGTTCTTTTACTCAGCTTTGAACTTTTTCTCGGCAGGTCAATCGGTCGTTTTGATTTTGTTCCGAAAGCAATCATAAGCAACGCAACAGATACTCCGATTATTCCCCAGTTGAACCAGGTAGGCAAAGTTTTGGCTGAAAAATTCGGAATATATTCCAGGTTTATAATCAGACCGAGTATGAACAGTACTGCGCCAAAAAATCCACAGACTTTTTTAAAAACAGAAAGCTTTTTGTTTTCAGCTTTGTTTTTTTTGGGGGGGATATTTTCGGTGTCGTTTTTAAAAAGGTCAATATCAGGTGTGTTTCTGTTAATTCGAATATCTCTGTTTTGACCTGTGCAGGCATATATGACATCATTTGATGATACTGCGTTATCTACTATGCCTTTTGACATTCGGCTTGCAGAGGTGGAATAAAAGCTGTTTGACGAAAAGAAGTTTCTCGGTGTACCTTCCGATACAACTTCACCGTTAAAAAACATCAAACAGCGGCTTGGATATACAGCACAGAACTCTACATCGTGACTTACCATAAGAACGGTTATGCCGGCTTTATTGAGGTCATATATAATCTGAGCAAACTCAATCTTGAATTCAGCATCAAGTCCCTTTGTAGGTTCATCAAGCAGAAGAATTTGAGGCCTTATAAGAAGAATTTTTGCAAGAGCCGCTCTCTGCTGTTCACCGCCGGATAAATCATAAGGATGGCGATTGCAAAGGTTTTCAAGTTTGCACAGCTTTACCGCTGCGGTAACCCGTCTTTCTTTTTCCTCTCTGCTGATTTTTCTGCCGTCAAATACTTCGTACAAATCTTCAAGTACAGTTTTTTTCAAAAACAGCGTCTGCGGATTTTGCGGTAAAACTGCTACAAGCGTATCAAAAGATTTTTTATTCAAAGGTGATATTTCAACTTTGCCTCTGTATGGCTTGTTAAGTGAACAGATAATTGACAAAGCGGTTGATTTTCCCATTCCGTTACCGCCGAGTATAGCCGCAAATTCTCCCTGATATATTTTTAGTGAAAGACCTTTTAGTACATCTGCACCCGACTTTTCGTACCTGAACCAAATATCATTAAGACTTAATGCTTCTTTATCAGAATGTTTCTGAATGCTTTCGGGTTTGAGCTCATACATTTTATGACTTTTGGCATATTCCGAAAGCCACTTTTTGCCGCTTGGAACAGTTACGGGACAGTCGGTATTGTCATTTTCTGTAACAGCCTGCCATATCTGCATCGGAGCAGGCATAGAAAGAAATGTTTTACTGTTTTTTTCTTTAAGAATTTTTCCGACCTTTTGAGGAGAGTCAAAAGCTGAAATTCCGTTGTTTTCGATGACAAGCACCCTATCTGAAAGCGGAAGCACCTCATCAAGTCTGTGTTCCGTTATTATCACCGTCGTCCCCAGTTCGTGATTTATGCGTGAAACGCAGTGCAAAAATTCGCTTGCCGCAATCGGATCGAGTTGGCTTGTCGGTTCATCCAAAATGAGAACGGACGGTTGCATTGCCATAATTGAAGCAAGGTTTAAAATTTGCTTTTGTCCGCCCGAAAGTTCGAGAACACTTTTTTCAAAATAATTTTGGATTCCGAAAAATGAAGCTGTTTCGGCAACTCTTTTTCGGATTGTATTGTTGTCATAACCAAGACTTTCAAGTCCGAAAGCAAGTTCGTGCCATACCTTATCGGTAACAATCTGATTTTCAGGTGATTGCATAACAAAGCCGATTTTACTGCTTTGCTCCCTGTGAGAAAGGTCTGATATAGGTTTTTCTTCAAAGAATATTTCTCCCGAAAGAACACCGTGCGGTGAAAGATCGGGTTTCAGATGTCTGAGAAGTGTGCTTTTTCCGCAGCCTGACGGACCGCAGACCGTGATAAACTCGCCCTCATTTACGCTGAAGGTAATATCTTTAAGTACATCAATACCGGTTTCGGGGTATCGAAAACTTAGATTCTTGATTGCATATGTTTCCATTTTATACCCTCTCCTATATTTACCGATAGCGGAATCAACATTAAAAATGTGTAGAATATATAAAAAATAATACTTTGCACCGTAAACAAATCGCCCTTGATTGACGGATAGTATCTGAATTTTATTGCGTTTGTAAAAAGCAAAATCATAAGTACTGTTCCCGAAAAGAGAATTGCACAGAGCATAATAGCATCTCGTTTGTCAAATTTATAAAGTAAGTATGAGGTTCTGCCTTTAAGACCGTGTCCCCTGCTTTTCATAGAATCGGCTGTTTCAATTGCATTTTCAAGCGACCAGGTTATCATAATCGAAAGGATTTTTACAGCGTTCCTCATTCTCTGAAATAATGTTCCTTCGTTTACATCACGACCGAGAGTGTGCTGTGCGTTTCTTACGAGTTTCATTTGTGCGGAAAATCTGGGAACAAATCGCAGAGCCATTGAAATGACAAGGCTTAATGACGGCATTATTCTGCCGAAAAGGAAAACTACTTTGTCCGAAGTTATTACTGCATTAAATGATGAGAACCACAATACGGTTGATGAAAGTAAAAATGCACTTGCAATACCGTAAACAATTGATTCGAGGGTTAATGGATTATCCCAAGGAAAATAAGTTAAAATAGTCATTCCCTCATGATTAAATACAGGATTTATAAGAACTATCAAGAGTATCATCGGCAAAAGATAGACAAGTGATAATCGGACAGCCTTTTTGCCGTTAAGATACAAGGTCGTTATAAGCGCACATAAAAAACTGACAGCAAGACAAACAGGGTTCATGATAAACATCGTGAACCCTATTGTAAGTGCAAAAAATATAAAATTGATAAAGGGGTGCATATTTGAAAAAGTATCCTTCATCGTTATTCTCCTGTTGCGTATCCTCCGCCTACATCATAGCCTAAATTGCAGGTGTAGCACCAAACTACATCATCACCGTTTTTGAGTTCATATCGTGAACAGCCGTAGTTTGGAAACCATTCGTTTACCTTGTACATCCAACCGGAAAGAGAACCGCAGTCAAATTCATAAAGGTTGTTAATTCCCTCAATATATGCGGAATTGTACATTGGAGTCCAGCTTGACTCCATATGAATCTTATTGTTTTTGCAAACTCTTTTAAGTACATCAAAAACAGACTCGCCCTCTTTAAACTGAACCTTCTGCTTTTTGAGGATTATACCGTCTTTCGGTACAAGTTCAACCTTTTCGGGGTCAAGGTCGTCCATATTATCAAGGATTGTAGAACAGGTTATTGTAAAGGTACAATAAAGATTTGTGTCTTTCGTTTCCTGCTCCTGTGGTTCAACCGGCTTAGGCTTTCCCTCAGGTACAGGGTCGGTTTTATACTTATCCTGTGTTGTCGGTTGAACATCGTTCTTTTTGCTTGAGCTTGATGAGCTGCTTGAAGACGAAGAATTTTTGTTGCTTGAAGAACTGCTCTTAGAACTTGTTTCTGACTTTTCGCTGTTAGCAGCAGATGAACTGCTGTTATTCTGCGAATCGCTTTTTATGTTCTTTTTGTCCTCGGAATTTTTCTTGCCTTTTTTGTCTTTGTCTGCCTTTGTAGCAGATGTAGAACCTTGTGTTGTATTGATTCTACTCTCGGTAACAGATACAGAAGAAGCTTCTGCATCTGCTACTGTAGATGAGACAGTATTGTTTGTTGCTGTTTGTACCTTGTCATTTGACAAATTACCGCCTGCAAAAAATGTTGCTGTAAGTGCGGCAATACAAACGCATACTGCAATTAAGAGTATTTGATTTTTCTTAACAAATTTTTTTAGCTTTTCCATATTTATAATCAAGCATTTACAATGATTTTCTGGATAAGTGTTGCGTCAACTATGTCAATAACACCGTCACAGTTCACATCAGCCTTTATGCTTGAAACCTTTGAAAGTGTTTCAAGGTTAATAACTGCTTTCTGAACAAGTGTTGTATCAACAACTGAAACTGTGCCGTCAAGGTTTACATCGCCTGTCTTATAGTTAGCAGCAATTCTGTCTGTCATATCGTAGAGTGATGTTTTGCCGTTTGCAAGACGATCAAATGAAACAAAAGCATAGAAGCCCTGTTCTGTTGCCATCTGATTGTATGTTGTATCTGTATGACCAAAGCCGTTTTCAGCGGAGAAATTCATCATAGCATCAATAAGTGTGTTGCCGTTTTTGATGAATCTTTCATCATTTGCAGGATTGATTCCAAGACTTGTAAGTGCAACGAGTATCTGCGCACAGCTTTCGCTGTTTACAGAACCCCATGATGCAAAACCGCCGTTTTTATTCTGTGCATTTGACATTGCTGTGAGCGCTTTATCAATTGCCTCTTTAACATCGCTGTTTGTTGAATAGTAAGGAGCAAGTGCCTGAATTGCCATACCTGTCATATCAGGATCTGCAGTTGAACCGAAAAATGTCCAGCCACCGTTTGCTACTTGTGCGTCAAGAATTGTCTGTACGAGTTTTTCTCTTGTTGTTTTGTTTGTAGCATCGGTCTGAGGAATTTCATAATCGCCTGAGTCAAGTGCGATAAGAGCAAAGATAGGACCGTTGATTCCCTGCTTTTTAACATAATCCATATCTGCAAGAGGTTCAAGAAGATTGAATGATGCAATGTTTGTAACATCTTTGCCGATTGCTGTAAGTGCAAGAATTACTCTTGAGTTGTCTGTTGATTTTGTGTTGTGAAGCTTTGCAGAACCCTTTTCTTCAACATACTTAACTGCATTGTTATAGTAGCCGTTTGCAATTTCATCTGTGATTTTGTCAGCTCTTGCAAGACCGATAACAGTCCATTCGCCGCCTACAGATGAAACAGTAGGTATAGCCTGTGAAGAAAGATGCTTTGCAACCTCGTCAATCTTGTTTGAAACTGTGTCAGCTGCGGAAGGAGCATATTTCACTGTGAATGTATATACAGTACCGCCTTCACTTGTGTTCATTGACGGCCATGCAGTATCACCGCAACCTATGATAATTTTGTCACCGTCAGAAACATTAACCGTCTGACTTCTCTTGTAAAACGCACTATCGTCAGAAGGAAGATATTCATTCTTATATTTTCTTGTCTGGAAGTTTTTGTTAGTTGCAGTAGGAACTACATTTACATCAGCTGACGGTGTGCCGATTGTAAGTGTATATTCTGTTACAGACGGATCAAATTCACCTGAAAGCTCGGCACCTGTGATTTCAACCGATTTAACAGTTGTATCGTTATTTGCCCATGTACCGCCGATATCCTCGCCGTAACCGTTTGAAGTATACATAATAGCGATTTCGTCACCGCTCTCAAGGTTGCCGCTTGCAACGGTAATATCAGCGAAACCGTAGTTTGTAAACCAATCATTGAGAGTTCCCATCCAACCGCTCATTGTACCGCCGTCAAATGCAGCAAGACCGTTAATTGACGAGATGTAATTGTTCTCAGCACCTTCCTGTGTGTAGCCGTGATTGTTGAGTGCATCAGCAACGGCTGACATCATAGTAGTGTCATTATCAATGCTTACCCACTCATCAACGAGAACGCCGTCCCACGGAGCGCCGTTTTCTACTGAGTATGTATCATTTCTGACAATTACTCTTACTTTTCCGTCTTCAACTGCGCTTACTGAAAGTGAAACCGTCATAAGTGACGAAATCATCATTACAGAAAGTACAATTGAGAGGATTTTTTTAAAAGATTTGTTCATAGTGTTTTCCTCCATATTGTATTGTGTATATCGAAAGGCAAAATAAAAAGCCCTCCGTTTTTGGAAGGCACAACAAACAAAACCATACAGACCAAAAGTCTGTACAGATATGGTCGGCTGCACCTCTTCCCTGTCCAAGATTTGCAAAATCCGAGGCATACGGACAGCGACCTGACTTATGGCAATGCCAAATACAGTAATGACTGTTGCTTCGGATTCTCACCGAATTCTCTGTTATCTACTCTGCAAGATGCATTTTGAACCGTAAACCCATATTAAGTTATATACATTTGAAATCTGCATTTAATTATAACACCTGTTTATAGTCGTGTCAATTCCTTAAAATTTTTCTGATATCAGAGTTTATTCGGGTATGATATAAGTTTAGTTTATGGCCGGCTTTTTGTGTAACTTACTTGTATGAATTGAATATCCTGTTAATAAAAAGTTGAAATCGGTGAATCAGATGAAAGAAAAATGTTCGCTTGACAAGTTACCGCTTGGAGTTACGGGGATTGTCTATCGTGTGAACTGTAATGAAAATATCAAAAACAGAATATTTGATTTTGGTATTATGGAGAACAGTCCTGTTATTCCCTTATTTACAAGTCCGTTCGGTGATCCGTCTGCGTATCTTGTTAAAAATGCCGTTGTGGCACTGAGAAATAACGATTGCAAAAATATCATTGTTACTCCTGAATAAAAGGAGGCTTTTTTATTGTTTTCTACGGATAAGTCATTTTTAAAAAATAAGGATGTATCAGATTGCGATTACAAAATTTCTCTTGCCGGTAATCCTAATGTTGGCAAGAGTACAATTTTTAACGAACTGACGGGATTAAGACAGCACACAGGAAACTGGACGGGTAAAACAGTTGAGTTTGCCAGAGGTTGTTGCAAAATCAAAGACGCAAGGTTTTGTATTACGGACTTACCGGGATGCTATTCCCTGCTGTCATTTTCGGGCGAAGAGGCGGTAACAAGGGACTGTCTTATACAAAATCAAAATGACTGCGTTGTAATAGTTATTGACTGCGGAGTTATTGAAAGAAATCTTTCGTTTGCATTGCAGGTGTTATCTGTCACAAAGAATGCTGTTCTTTGTCTTAACCTTTGTGATGAGGCTGAAAAAAACGGTATAAAAATCGACTGTGACGAGTTATCACTTAACCTTGGAATACCTGTTGTGAAAACCTGTGCGACAGACAAAAAAGGTTTGGATGAATTAAAAAAAGCTATCTATAATGTATGCAGCGGAAAAACAAAATGTTTTAGAGTAGAAAGGAATTTTGAAGGTATTGATATACTATCCGAAAAAAACTACAAACAGAATATTGAAAAGCTTTCACAGATTGGCAACAAAATTTCAAGTGACTGCGTAAAATATGAAAAATCAGAGTTAAATGCTTGTACAAGAAAGCTTGATAAAATACTTACAAGCAAAACCACAGGTATACCGATTATGCTTGCAATGCTTGGTATATTGTTCTGGATAACGGTTGTCGGTGCAAATTATCCGAGCGAATGGTTAAGTAATTTGTTTGGCTTTATAAAAGAGAAGCTATATATTCTTTTTGATTTTTTACACGCTCCCGATGTTGCAACGGGACTTTTGATTGACGGAGTTTATACAACTCTGTCATGGGTGGTATCTGTAATGCTGCCGCCTATGGCTATATTCTTTCCGCTATTTTCGCTTGTTGAGGATTCGGGATATCTGCCGAGAATTGCATTTAATCTTGACAGGCATTTTTCAAAGTGCGGTGCTCACGGAAAGCAGAGCCTTACAATGGCAATGGGTCTTGGCTGTAATGCCTGTGGAGTTACGGGATGCAGAATTATTGAGTCGCCCAAGGAACGGCTGATTGCAATTCTTACAAATAATTTTATGCCGTGTAACGGACGGTTCCCCACAATTATTGCATTACTGCTAATGTTCTTTGCAGGTACGGCATTTACGCTGAGCAGTTCGCTTGAGGTAGCGGCATTGTTGATTGGAATAATAGTTTTTTGCGTTTTTATAACACTTGTCATATCTAAGGTGCTTTCAGTCACAATATTGAAAGGTGAACAGTCCGGATTTGTACTTGAGCTTCCGCCGTACAGAAAACCGCAGATTTTAAAAACTATCGTCCGTTCGCTGTTGGACAGAACTTTATTTGTTTTAGGAAGGGCTGTTGCGGTTGCCGCTCCGGCAGGTGCGATAATCTGGATTCTTGCAAATGTGCATATAAGCGATATTTCACTTTTAAAATATTGTACTGATTTTTTAGATCCGTTCGGCAGATTTATCGGGGTTGACGGTGTTATAATAATGGCATTTATACTTGGATTTCCTGCGAATGAAACCGTTATTCCGATTATAATTATGTCATATATGGCAAGCGGTACTCTTGTTGATTATTCAAGCTACGATCAGCTGTTTCAACTTCTCAGTATGAACGGCTGGACGATTACAACGGCTGTATGCACGATTATTCTTTGTATTCTTCATTATCCGTGTTCAACAACCTGTCTGACAATAAAAAAAGAAACAGGCAGCCTTAAATGGACGCTTGTTTCTATGGCTTTGCCTACTGCAATGGGAATTGTGCTTTGTATGATTACAGCAGGTGTTATGAGATTATTTTAAGTCAATAACTTCAAAATCATCGGGAACAAATATATTTCCGTTAAAAACTGTTCTTGCCTCTGAAGTATATGTACTTTTGCGTGTTTGAAGTGTTTCGTCCTCGGTGTGATACAGGATAAGATTTTTTGCAAAAAGACTCTCTGCGAGTTTTCCGGCATCAAGTACCGTGCTGTGGAATTTTTCGTAGGGCTTAAAAATATCTTTCTGACCGTAAAGGCAAAATGCTTCACACATAAGATAATCACAGTTTTGAAGAAAACTTCTGCATTTTTCATTGAACGGTTCATCACCGAGACAGGCGAGAACTTTTCCTGACGGAAAAACAGCCTTGAATCCGAATTGCTTTGTTTTGTCTGAAAATATATCAAAGAAAGTGAGTCGGATACTGCCGGCATTTTGTTTTTCGCCGTCTTTTACTTCATTGATGAAAATTTTTGTATTGATATTTTTGAGAAATTTCGGTGCAAGTGTGTGGTTGCAAATTGCCGTGATTGAATCAACACATTCATCGTGGCAGTAAATATTAAAATTACCGTCATATTTGCCTGAATTCATAAGAGCGCTTATTTGCCTTATTACCCACACGGCACCTAAAATATGGTCGGTGTGAGAATGAGTAATAAACATTGTCTTTATGCTGTTCCAAGCTATTCCGGATTTCTTAATTGCGGATAAAATTCCGTTTCCGCCGCCTGCGTCAACAAGAAGACAGTCGTTTTCGGATTTCAGAAGAAAACAGGTATTATAACAGTCGGTAACCATCGCACTTCCTGTGCCGAGCATAATAATTTTTTCGTTCATACAGCACCTCGAAAATACAGGCAGATACAAGAAAAATGTATCTGCCTGAAAATTTTACCGTAATTTTATTCTTCCGCTTCTGCAACCTTCATCATAATGGCACATTCCATTCTTTTTCTGAAAAGCTCACAGCCGTATTCGTAAATACCTGTGATTGAGCCTGTTGCATGATAAGCGTTTGCGGCACAACCGCCGCTGCAATAAAGTCTTGCCCAGCAGTCTTTGCAGTCAGGACAGGCGTATGCATTACAAAGCTTAAATTCGTCCTGAATTTTCGTGTTTGAAACACCGTTAAAGATATCGCCGAGCTTGTACTTTTCATCGCCTACAAACTGATGACAGGGATAAAGGTCACCCCAAGGTGTTACAGCCATATATTCTGTACCCGAACCGCAACCCGAGATTCTCTTATAAATGCACGGACCGCCTGTAAGGTCAATCATATAATGATAGAAGGTGAGCGGTCTGCCCTCTTTTTCACGCTTGAGCATTTCCTTTGCAAGAATTTCGTATTGCTCAAAAAGAACAGGCAAATCGTCATATGTAAGTGCATATGGGTCATCGGGAGCACATACAACTGGTTCCATTGAAAGCTCTGTAAATCCCAAATCCGCCATATGGAAAATATCGTTTGTGAAGTCTGTGTTATTATGTGTGTAAGTGCCTCTTACATAGTAACCCTTGTTGCCTCTTTTTTTGACAAATTCCTGAAATTTCGGAACGATAATATCATAACTGCCTTTGCCGTTTACAGTTTTGCGAAGATGGTCATGCACTTCTTTTCTGCCGTCAAGGCTGAGAACTACATTGTGACATTCTTTGTTTGCAAATTCAATTACATCGTCATCAACAAGCATACCGTTTGTTGTAAGTGTAAAACGGAAGTTTTTGTTGTGTTCCTTTTCAATGCTTCTTGCATAGGCAACAATCTGCTTTACAACATCAAAGTTCATAAGAGGTTCTCCGCCGAAGAAGTCAACCTCAAGGTTCACTCTGCTGCCTGAGTTTTCAATAAGAAAATCAATTGCTCTCTTGCCCACTTCAAAGCTCATAAGTGCTCTTTCACCGTGATATTTGCCCTGACTTGCAAAGCAGTATTCGCAGTTAAGGTTACAGGTGTGAGCAATGTGCAGACAAAGTGCTTTGATTACTGTGTTTCTCTTTTTAAAGTCAAATGCAAGGTTTTCATACTTGTCCTCTGTAAAGAGTTTGCCCTGTTCCTCAAGCTCTTTTACATCATCAATGCAGTCGGAGATTTCTTCTTTTGTAATCTCAGGATTGTCTGCATATTTTGAAAGCATTTCGTCAATTATCTGTTCTTTTGTTGTGCTTTTGTACATTGCAATAACATCATAAGCAAGGTCATCGACTGCGTGTACACTGCCGCTGTAAACATCAAGAACTATGTTGTATCCGTTAAGTTTATACTGATGAATCATAATATCTCCGTTAGACAAAAGGAAAGCCGTTAACCCTTTGGGAAAACGGCGATAATCCTTAATAATCAAATTAAAATAGAATTATTTCTCGCTCATGCACTTTTCGCACTGCTGGTTAGCAACACCGCAAGATGTCTTACAAGCTGACTGACATGAAGTCTGGCACTCGCCGCAACCGCCTGTCTTAACGCTCTTCTTGAGGTCACGAGTTTCGATAGTTTTAATTCTCTTCATAATAAATCAAACTCCTTGTTAGATTTTGTTAGTTTAATATTATCACACAGCCATTGATTTGTCAATCTTTTTTGACCACACTTATGTTGTGCGGCATGCTGCCTTTTGTTGACATAATCTCTACTTTGCAGGCTGAAAGATATTCAATGTAATTTATAAGTTCCTTGCTTATAATTTCACCGGGTACGATGAGGGGAATTCCGGGTGGATATGCCCAGATATACTCGGCAGAAGTTCTGAATTCCGAATTTTGAAACGGAATAGTTTCTTTGTTGAATTTGTACAACTCGCAAGCGTTGAAATTTTTGCCTGTGTAGAGATTTTTTAACGGGACACGCTCGGTGTCGGCTTCTTTTAAAAGTTCGCTGTCAATTGAAATAAGAGCATCTGAAAGCATATCAAAGCCTTTTTTGGTGTCACAAACAGATGTCATGGCAATTACATAGTCCGAATATGCCATTTCGGTTTCAATCTGATAATTATTTCGCAGTATTTCGGCAAGCTTTGTTCCCGAAATATTTGCGTTCGCTGTTGAAATTACAATTTTGGCGATATCATAATCAAAATCAGTATCGCTTTTATCATGAATTTTCAGATATTTCAGATTTTTAAGTTTTTCTCTGACCGTTCTAAGATTGCAACAATATTCATTGAATTTATCTTTGCTGTTTTCGCAGAAATCAAGGCATTTTTCGATTGAGCTCATTAAAATATATGACGGACTGCTTGTTTCAAATACCGCTAAATTTTCAGCAAGAATTTCAGAAAGCTTGCTGTCATTTGTTATAAGCAATGCTGTTTGAGTTAATGACGGCAAAGTTTTGTGCAGACTCAATACTGCGGCGTCTGCACCGCAGTTAAGCGCTTCATCGGGAAAACTGTCCGAAAACGGAAAATGCGCTCCGTGAGCTTCGTCAACAAGTAATTTTGCACCGTGCTTGTGACAGATTTCGGAGATTGACTTTATATCCGAAACAACTCCTTCATATGTAGGCGAGGTTATGATTACAAGGCTGATTTCATCATTGTGTTTTACAAGTTTATCCTCTATATCGCAAGGTGAAACCGATGTAAGAATATTGTATCTGCTGTCTGTATCGGGAAAAATGTAATCGGCATTGAGATTAAACAGTTCTGCCGCATTATATACAGATTTGTGGCAGTTGCGTGCCATTAAAATTTTGTCGCCTTGATTTGTCATCGAGCGAATTGCTGAAAGTATTCCGCCTGTTGAACCGTTAATCAGAATGAAAGCTTTTTTTGCATTGTAAAGCTTTGCAGCCTTTTTCTGAATTTCGTCAATAACTCCGTTTGGCGAATGGAGATTGTCAAAATCATGAATTTCGGTTATGTCGATATTATACGGTATTATACCCTCTTCTGTAATGTCCGTTCTTTTGTGTCCGGGCATATGAAAAGGATATATGCCGCTTTTTGAATAATTTTTAAGCTTGTCGTACAGCATATATCCTCCGATATTTTAAATATTTAGTTTGTACCGAACTCAGCAAGTTCAAGTCCCTTGTTGTGTTCAAGCGCCCAGTTTATGCTCCAGTAGCTTGTAAAGAGCAAAAGATGATTGCCTTTAAGGTCCTGAATTCTCTTTGTATCAGATGCAAGGTCGAGAGTTTTCGGATCAAGGTCATCGTTTACAATCCAACGGATAAATTCATATGGGAGTGTTTCCATAATGATATCACAGTTGTACTCGTTTTGAAGTCTGTATTTAAGAACATCAAACTGAAGTACGCCTACAACACCAACGATAACTTCCTCCATACCTGCGTCAAGCTCCTGGAAAATCTGAATAGCACCTTCCTGTGCAATCTGACTTGTACCCTTGATGAACTGTTTGCGCTTCATTGTGTCTTTTTGACGGACAAGTGCAAAGTGTTCGGGAGCAAATGTAGGAATTCCCCTGAACTGTACCTTGTGTCCCGGTGAACAGATTGTGTCACCAATTGAGAAAATGCCCGGATCAAACACACCGATGATGTCGCCCGCATATGCCTCGTCAACAATTTCTCTTTCCTGAGCCATAATCTGCTGTGGCTGTGAAAGACGCATTTTTTTGTTGCCCTGAACATGGAACACTTCCATATTCTTTTCAAACTTGCCGCTGCAGATACGCATAAATGCAACTCTGTCACGGTGAGCCTTGTTCATGTTTGCCTGAATTTTGAAAACAAATGCAGAGAAAAAGTCTGACATAGGCTCAACCTTTTCATTAACTGTTTCTCTTGGCAGAGGTGGAGTTGTGAGCTGTAAGAACTGTTCAAGGAATGGTTCAACACCAAAGTTTGTAAGAGCCGAACCGAAGAATACAGGAGTAAGCTGACCGTTGCGGACTGCTTCAAGGTCAAATTCATCGCCTGCGCCGTCAAGAAGTTCTATTTCATCAAATAAATCCTGCTTATGATAGTAGCCTATTGTGTCTTCAAGGGCAGGATCGTCAAGCGTAAGTTCTTTCTTTTCAACTTCTTTCTGACCGTTATTAGCGGTGAAAGCAAGGATTTTCTTAGAATTTCTGTCATACACGCCCTTGAATTCCTTACCTGAACCGATTGGCCAGTTTACGGGATAGGTGTGAATTCCGAGAACATTTTCAATGTCTTCAAGAAGGTCAAAAGAATTTTTTGCATCTCTGTCCATCTTGTTGATGAATGTAATGATAGGAATATTACGCATTACACAGACCTTGAAAAGCTTGATAGTCTGTTTCTCAACACCCTTTGAACCGTCAATTACCATTACGGCAGAGTCTGCCGCCATAAGTGTACGGTAGGTATCTTCCGAGAAATCCTCATGTCCCGGTGTATCAAGAATATTTATGCAATAGCCGTTATATTTGAACTGCAGAACTGATGATGTAACAGAAATACCACGCTGTTTCTCAATTTCCATCCAGTCCGATACAGCATGTTTTGCGGTTCTTTTACCTTTTACCGAACCAGCAAGGTTAATTGCCCCACCGTAGAGCAAAAGCTTTTCCGTAAGTGTTGTTTTACCGGCATCAGGGTGCGAAATAATCGCAAAGGTTCTGCGTTTGCTGATTTCTTCTTTTAATGAACTCATATCTTTCTTCCCTTCGGAGGTTAAGTATATCCACAATTTTATATTTTACTATTTTTGGATGGTATATGTCAATAAAGAATGAAGAAAATGTGAGAAAAATAATTGCTACAAAAACTTGACAAATTTGTAAATATATTGTAATATATTGGTACAGAAGGACTTAATGTGATTTTTCCTATTTTTTCATATACCTTCCAAATCGAGGCAGAAACTTGTGTTTCTGCCTCAAAATCATTTATGAGGTTTTTATGAGTAATTCTATCGGTCTTTACATTCACATACCGTTTTGTAAGCACAAATGTCCGTATTGCGATTTTTTCAGCGGCAATGCAGATGAAAACGCTTTCGATAATTATGTGATTGAATTAAAAGATAAAATAAAATACTGGTCTGAAAAAGCCAAAAGAGATGTTGCAACCGTATATTTCGGCGGCGGTACGCCGAGTGTTTTGGGTGCAGACAGACTTTGTGATATTCTTGATTTTATCAAGTTTAATTTTAATATTCAAAATAATGCCGAGATTACGGTTGAAGTCAATCCCGACTCCGCCAAAACTATTGATTTTGAAAAAATGTATGCCTGCGGATTCAATCGCATTTCAATGGGAATGCAGACTGCTGTTGAAGATGAATTAAGGCTGCTTGGGAGAATTCACAGCATAGATGATGCAAAGATTTCTGTTGAAAGGGCTAAAAGTGCGGGATTTAATAATATTTCACTTGATTTGATGATGGGAATTCCTAATCAGACAATTGAAAGCCTTGAAAAATCAATCAGTTTCTGTGCCGATTGCAAAGTTACTCATATTTCATCATACATTCTGAAAATTGAGGAGAATACTCCGTTTTATAAAATGCAGAATAAACTTAGTCTTGCCGATGATGATATGCAGGCTGAAATGTATCTTAAAGCGGTTGAGATGCTTGATTCTCTCGGATATATGCAATATGAAATTTCAAATTTTGCAAAGCTCGGTTTTGAAAGCCACCACAACACAAATTACTGGAAATGCGGTGAATATATCGGCATAGGTCCGTCTGCTCATTCATTCTTTGAGGGCAAAAGATTTTTTTATTCAAGAAGTATGGACGATTTTAATAACAATAAGCTGTCTTTTGAAGGTACTGGCGGAGATGAAGAAGAATTCATTATGCTTTCACTCAGGCTGAAAAGCGGTCTTAATTATTCCGAATTTGAGGGAAAATTCGGGTATTCCCTTCCCTCTTATATAACCGACAAAGCTAAAGAATATGAAAAATACGGTTATATGAATGTTACAAATAAAACAATCAATTTTACTCCGAAAGGCTTTCTTGTTTCAAATTCAATAATCAGTGAGTTAATATGACAGAAAAAACGCTCCGAGCATTTAGTTCGGAGCGTTACTTTTATGCTTTTAATTTTTTCGGATTGTTACCATGGAGAGTAAGAATTACCGCCTAAAAGTGATGCAAAAATATTTGATGCAAAAGAACTTGTGTTAAATGACCACATAGTAAGATTTGAGCCGATGTAGAATACAATGATAAATGCAACTGTGATGATAAGTGTAAGAATCAAAGTGAACAATGCAGAATTCTTTGCTTCCGGAACATTAGCTTTAACCTGATTTACAAGTGAAATAACAAGATAAAGCATAACGATTACAAAGAAGAAAAGGAACAGATATACGCTTACTAATGCAAAAAGACCTACTAAAATCCAGCCGATTGATGCAGGAATTGATTCAATTGAAAAAGTAATAAATGCGTCAATAAATGCTTTGCCTGCATTTTCTTCGGATTTGAATTTCTTTACATATGCGAAGAGAATTACTGAATATATGCCGCCGATGAGAACAGTCATAACAAGGCTTACGAGAAGTGTTTTCGGGAAGTCAAGTGCACTCATTGAAAGCATAAGGAATGTATTGCCAAGAATAAGAGCAATGAAGAAAATTGCTGAGAAAAGTGATGCAACGACAATGTCCTTTTCTGCTTTAGCGGTTTTGATGACTGTTTTTGAATCCTTAAAGAATGAAGTGAAAACAACAGGGATATTCTTCAATGCCTTTACAAAAGCGTTTTCACCTGCTGGAACAGCATTGTTATTTACTGCATAGGGTGACTGCTGTGGCTGTGCGTTAGGCTGAACAGGATTCTGGTACTGTGGCTGCTGATACTGTGCATTTGCCTGCTGAGCATGAGCGGCTCTTGATTTTTCGCAGTTGCAAACAGCATTGTCTTCAAGCTGTGCTCCGCAATATTTACAGAATTTCATTGTGATTCCTCCAAGATAAAATATTATTTATGTAACAGGTCTTATATCTGACCTGTTGTTTGTTGAAAACCGATTGTTTGGGTTAAGAAATTTTTGTTGCGGTATAATTTTTTGAATTAAGGAAACTCTCATACTTCTTGTAGTCAGCAAGTTTCTGATCACCGCTACTGCTGCCAATACTTGAGGAATAAACTTCGTCATCAAGCAGATAAGGGTTCTTGATGTATATGCCGCAATAGTAAGTATCGTAACTGTTAAACCAACCGTCATATTTTCCTTTTTCAACTACAAGGACAAATGCTCGCTCATCATCAGATGCTTTCTTTGGCTGAATATAATACATTTCAACCGGAGAATAAGATGTGAGATATGAATAGTATTCATCAATGTAATCGTTTACAGCGGAATTTATTTTGTCAACATTTGCTTTTGCTTCATCTGAAGTCATAACATTGTTAGCCTTAGCAGTAACTGTTGTTGACGAGTCCTTAATAATAAGTGAGGTGTTTGGAATAATTTCTTTTTCGGCTTTGAATGTTACTTCATCGCCTTCATCAAGATAGTCTCGACTACCGTCAATGCTGAGATAAAAATAATCTACAAAATCATCGTTTTTATCATACACACTGATAGTAGAGCCTGATTCATATTTAAGTTTGTAATCATCAACTTTGTAGTCAAACTTAGCGATGTCGATTGAAAGGTCACCGTCGTTTATACCGTAAGTTTTGATAAGGTTGTTGTCAACTATATGCTTGATTATATCCACTTCAACCATATCTTTGAGTGAGATTTTTTTCTCTTTAAGAATGTCGCTGACTTTGAGCTCTTTCTTGACATCACTCTTGTCAAACTGAATTCCGAGAGTTTTTTCATACTCGGAAATATATTTCTTTGCAGACTCACTGTCATCCCATTTGAGTTCAACAACAATTGTGTCATCTTTGCTGATGTTGTTTATGGTTGCTGATGAAACTGTGTAAAAACTATCTGAATCCTCTGTTGTTGATTCTGTTTTAGCGTCTTTGAGATATGCCTTTATGTTGCAGTAATCAAGGATTGATGAAACTGATGCCTGACTTGCAGAATAATCATCTACTGCATCGCTGAGCACACTTCCCCAGTCGCCTTTTGAAATATTGTCGGCATACTTGCCGTAATCAATGTCTGATTTCTTATCATCAGAAACCTTTTCTTTTTCAATAGTATCACTGTCAATGTAAATGTCAGCGGAAGCGTAACCATTGTACAAAGAACCTTTGTCAAATTCAACTTTTATGTAGTCATCAAGCTTAATTCTGTTAAGGTATGGAATAAGTGTACAAAGTGTAATGATTATTCCTGCAATTACAACTGCTGCCGCACCGCAAATTACAACAAGCTTTGTCGGGAAAGGCTTCTTAACTTTTGGTTGACTCTGAACCTGATATGGTTGTGCCTCCTGCTGTACACCTTCTGTGACATTAGCATTGTTGTCAAAATTTACAGGTTGTGTGAACTGCTGATTGTTTTGATTTACTCCGTTGTCTTCTGTTGTAACGGGATTTTCCTGAGGAACAGGAGCTCCGCATTTTTCGCAAAAAGCATCTCCCATGCTAAGTTTATTGCCGCATTTTTCACAGAACATAAATTCATCTCCAATGTTTGATAATATAATGAACATTATCACTTTAACACTGTAAAGCAATAACATTAACTCACTCATTTTATCACAAATTACAGCAATAAGTCAATATATCTTACAATTTTTTAATCTTTTAATACTACGGGAAATTATATGTTGAAATAATGAAATAATGTACACATAGCAAATAATGACAATAAGTCAGCGGCAAAAACTAATATTAAAAGCTTTTGCCGCTGTGGTTTAGTAATAATACCTTATAAATTTTATATTGTAGTAATCACAGGTTGTGATGTCGTTGGTGTCAATCTCATTTATAAGGATATAATCCTGAGCAACACCTAAAAGATAGCCTGTTTTCTGAACAATTGTGTTTGCTCCCATGAGAAAATCAACGGTGATTCGTCTTCCGATTTGTGTTCGCATAAAACCGTTGTGATATCTCAGATTTTCGGCTGTTACAGGAAAAGGATATTGATAATCACTCATCGACATTCCGATATTCTGCATTATCGGCGTTGCAACAGTAGCTCCGGGGCTCGCCGTTGTGGCAGGGGTTGGAGGCAAAACAGGTATAGATGTATCTATTTTTTTTAAGTCCTTAATAAACGGTATATTTTGAAGACTTCCGCTGTATTTATTTATATTTTTAGGTTGCTCTTCTGATGTACTACCGCCCTCTTCATATGCTATTTCTGCCTGTTCAAGTGAGGAATTGTCATTTGATTTTTGAACTTTTTCTGTCATATCATTGTGTGCAATATCATTGTGTGCAACTGACGGTGCGCACGGATTGTGTCGCATAATTTCGTCAATCGCAGGAATATAATATCCGATATCCGCTGTGTTTGACGGACATGAATTGTTGATGCAGGCTTTGTTTTTATCAAGTCCGTAAAGATGTTCGGGATTAATCTGATTTGTCATAGGAGTTGTATTAACTGCCATATTTGAAGAATTATCCATTAAGCTATGCTCCTTTATGTTTTGGAATAAGCCTCGGTAGGCGAATAAAAGCAATGATCTCCTACCCTGTTGTAAATTACTCCGTTGTTTGACGGAAAAAAAGTTGGGCAGGTATCTGAAAATGGATTAAAATAGAAAATTGAATTTCCGACAGATGAATCGGTATTGCCCGCCAATGCCCAATCGGCAATGTTATAATGAATTTCATCAGGGTGTATATTGTAAACATTCTGAGGATTATATTGTCCTCCGACAGTTGTTTTAAGACAGGTAAATTGATTTGGTTGTTCCATTATGGCACGGAAATCTCCGCCCTTGCTGATTCTTGCAAATTCCCCGTTTGGAACACGGGTTCGGTTTACAATTACCGATGCAACGGCACGCATTCCGTTTTCACCTTCCCCTCCTGCCTCACATTTTAAAAGCCTTGCAAGCAATTCTCTTGTACTCAATGCCACCTTTTTTCACCAACCGTTATTTTATTCAATGATATTTTATGCATAAATTAACTTGTTGTTACAAAGAAAAGCTTGCGATAAATGTGTTATTCACACAGACAGAAAATTCTGTTTTATAGAAGCGACTTAGACGGTGTTCGATAATCTTTTGAGATGCCGACTACAACATTTATTCAGATTAGCTGTTGCTGTCTACCGCTTTACTTGCTTTTGCAGGGCTATTTTGCCAATCACCGAACCATCTGATAAATTGTTTACTTTGAGTAATATTATTGATTTTTTATTGACATTATCATCAATAGTGCGTATAATGATATTGGAACCCGAATTTTTAAGTCGGCTGGGTAATCGGTACCCTGACTTCTTAAAAATATTCTGGGTTCTTTTTTTGTCTAAATAAAAGAATCCTGTTTTGCCCATTGTTTCCAAAGCAATGGCTTCTTTGATTAAATCATTGATGTTGTTTTTGCCGTCATCCTTTTTCGTCTATATCTTCATCAACAGAAAATTTTTCGTTGACATTTTTTATATTCTGTGATACATTTGTTTTAGCAACATTGGGATTTATGAGCGAGTTCCTCTTGGTGTCGATTTTTTCGACACCATTTGAGAACACGGCGCCGTGCCCAATGTTGCTTATTTTATTTATATCATAAAGTACGTTTCTGCCGTCTTTGCTCTTGCCGATATTAAGTATTGCCTTGTATATTTCACCTTTTCTATTGATTAAATATACGTTTCTGTGTTCCCATCCGTTTTCGTCAAGCCACTGATGGGAATTTTCATTGTTTCTTTTTTCAAAATTAGATACTTCAACAATTTCAGACGAATGTGCAACGGCAAGTCTGCTGTTGTTATCAGTTTTTCTTGCAAGTTTATCAATAACCTTATGCGGATTATTTGCTCCGTCTTTTTTTACTCTTTCATTAAGTCTTGCGAACTCAATAACCCTTTCGTTATTATTTTCGTCAAAAACTGTTATCTGTTCGGTAATGTTTTCTTTTACTCCTGAGGAAAGTTCTCGCCCAACATCTTGATAAACTCCTGCTCTGTTGGATTTGATTCCAACATTTTGTCAATTTTGATTACTCTCTCGTGTGAGTTTAATAAATCTCCTACTCTCGCTTCTGTACTTTCTGAATAATGTTCCATACAGTAAAGTATAATTCTGCAAAATTGCACAGGTTTACTTTTCATTACCTCTTTTCTAACAATAAATTTTGTTACATCAATTTCATCATCGTGAATATTATAATCATAAATCATAATTTTCCAATTTTTAAACAGCTGTAACTAATGGATCTGAACTATCCCCCTTCATAGCAAACAAGTTTGTAGTTTAAATGATTGGTATTATCTGAAATCAATATACCGTTATCTCCTACACGAAACAATTTTTCTGATTTGATTTCATAATTGATAAATAAAAACTTGCCCATTCGTTTTCAGTTAATGCTCCTGAAAATTTTCCACCGTATTTAGGATTTATTTCAAATCCGAATATTATCAAGTTAGAATGCAATGAATATCAAAAAGAAATGATACTGCAATCATAACAGGATTTTTAGATTATACTTATCAATAAATACAGGGCGTGAAAATAATTAGCCACTTGTAAATATCATATACTCGAATTTTTCGGATTTTTCCCCCCGACTATTGATATTGAGCAAAAAAACACCGTAATTCTAACAGAACTACGGTGTTTTTTATGGCGGAGACGGAGGGATTCGAACCCTCGTCCCTCAAGGGGCATCATGATTTCGAGTCATGTCCGTTATGACCACTTCGATACGTCTCCGAATATTGGTGATTTACCTTGATTATTGTACTTGTTTTTTGTGCGATTGTCAAGCCAAATTACACAAATTTGTGAATTTTAATAGGCAAATTTAATTTTTGTTACTTCTTTTACAGCAGACTGTTTTCCTTTTGCAAAAACACGCAGCCAAGCTATTATGAGAACAACGCTTGTGCGGATTGTCGTTCCGAAATTTGATTAAGTGCCTTCTATGCTTTTAGGGTGTATTTTCCGTTTTTGATTATAACAAAATCCTTTGCCATAAGTTTGTGAAGAAGTTGCTTCGACTTTTTATGACTTATTCCGAGAAGTTCGGAAATTTCTTTTGAATTTACCGTGATGTTGTCAGTAATGTATGAAATTACGGCATCCTGTCTGTCTGTTTCAATATCGGGACGGTTTTGTAAAATTTGAGTATTAGTTGAATTACTTTCGAGAACAAATGAAAGCTTTAAGGTGATGCTTTCGGGTTTGAAACTTTCTTCAATGACCGGCAGAACAAGTCCGTGGCTTTTCCAAACGGAGAAAATATTAGAAATACCGAAGCCGTTGTTGCTGCCGATTCCTATCAAATTAAACATACGCATAATTGCCGTGTTTCTGGGGTCGGATATACCGCCTGCTCTTGCAGCGTCGAGTTCAACTCTAAATCCGCCGGGATTGGACATTGTAATGCTTTCATCGTCTTTTATAACAGCAACACCGTTTGACCCATAATAGTCGGCATTTATAAGGCAGTTTGCAAGAGCCTCCTGCAAGGCAGTTGTAATCAGTGTAATGTCTGATTTTATATTTACTGTCTGTTTTATATCGGATGAAATTTTTTCAAAGACCTTTATAAAGAAATCATAAAGGTTTTCACAGTCTGAATTTAAATCTGACGAAATAATTGTATTTTTATTATCTTGTGTTGTTTCCCTATATTCAAGACAATAGGTCGGGTATTCTTTTTTGATAAATTCTGACTTGCCGAACATAAGAAGTCCTGCGGCTGTAGCGTGAAGCAAAAGGTCTTCCCCTACTCCGATTGCTCCTATTGCCTGCAAGAAATCTTTATCTGACAAATTTTGAAGCCGATTATTTGGCTTAACAGTTGACATTTTAATTCGGTAGCTGTGGAGTGAATCGGTATTAAATACGGAAGCAGTCATGCTTTCAATGATATTCATATCCTGTGTTTTAATCTCGGAATCACGCACCATAGCGTTAATTTGATCGGGTGTACAACGGTAGTCACCCTCGCCGTTTCTTCTGTATGAATTATGAATACTGCCATCAAGATACACGGGACGGTCAAATCTTTTGGCTTTTGGCACTGTAATAACGATAATATTCTTTTCTTCAATTTTTTGCACATAAACATCATCATAAGAAAGAATGTTTGTGCTTACTTTTTGAATATCGTTTGCTATCTCCCAAAATTCCTCAATAAGTTCATCCGGATCGGGAAGATTTACGGGATGAAGTGATTTGTCCCTGTATTCTTCTACACCTAAAAGTATAATTCCTCCGAGTGTATTTGCAAAGGATGAATATGTTTCCCACAAGCTTTTAGGTAATCCGCCTGTTGCCTTTTTTGCCTCTATTCGATTGTTTTCTCTGTATTTTTCAATGTTGTTGAGGTCAATCACATTCATCTCCCCTATTACTGTTGCGGATATTCTTTTTATATCAACGGTTTTGTCTGCTAATAAAAGCACCGCAGAAAAATTCTACGGTGCAATTTAAAGATTCGGTAGAAAACAATCAGTTTTCTCTTCCGAGAAGGTAGTCAACAGACACTTCAAGAATATCGGCAAGTGCAACAAGCTCAACATCTGTGACAAAACGAATCTGACCTTCAAGCTTTGAAAGTCCTGACGCATTCATATCAACGCCGTTGACCTGTAATTGGGCAAGAAGCTCCTTTTGCTTCATACCCTTCTGCTTTCTTACTGCCTCAACTCTGCTTCCTACGAGGTTTCTGTCTCCAAGTTCCTGTTTTCTTAATCTCATTTTCACTCTCTCCCAAATCGTTTTAATTCTTTTTTAAAATTCTTTAAAAACATTGTGATGTTATTATAATACTAAAAAGGAAAAAAAACAAGGGGTTTTTGTAAATAAATTTAAAAAATTGAAATTTTTTCGGAAATTTGGTTACAAATTGAAATATAATAGTCGAATTGCACTTATATAACGGCAATATCGCTCTTGTAATTGTGCATATATCATAGCATATAATTCTGATTGAGAACGAATAATTTTAGTTAAATTCTTGTTTAGAATAAAAATATGTAAAAATAATTCTGACTTGGAAATAATAATTACAATATATTACAAATGCGAAATTTGTGCAAAAAAGAAAAAACGCCCTTAATTAAAAGAGCGTTTTGAAATTAGTTTAAGTTTTGATTATGCTTTGAAAGTACCGTTTTCAATGTCTGTAATCATTGAAACACGGTTTTCGTGTCTTCCGCCTTCGTAGGGTGTGTTAAGGAAGATGTCGGCAAATTTAACTGCGTCTTCTTCACTTGTAACTCTGCCGCCCATACAAAGAATGTTTGCGTTATTGTGTCTGCGAGTCATTTCAGCACAAAATTCGTTTGAAACAACTGCGGCTCTGATTCCCTTTACCTTGTTTGCGGCAATTGAGATACCGATGCCTGTACCGCAACAGAGAATGCCTATTGAGCATTCGCCGGAAGTGATTGCAGTTGCTACCTTGTAGGCATAAACAGGATAGTCAACGCTTTCTTCGCTGAAAGTGCCGTACTCTTTGTATTCAAGTCCTTTTTCATCCAGATATTTTTTGATTGCGCAGATAAGGTTATATCCGCCGTGGTCGCATCCGAGTGCTATCATTTTGTTCTACCTCCAAGTTTTTTATTGAGCTCACGCTGTGCCTGCGGCAAGCGGAGATATACGGGCATAAGTTCCTGTGGTGAAACAGTTTGTCCGTTATTTATCATTTCAAGTGCAACAATTGCAGTTGAAGATGCTCTTTGATATTTAAGATTTACGGGAGCAGGCTCTGCGTTCTTTATTTCGTCACTGATATATTTATATGTGATGTCAGTACCGTCACCTGCTATAATAATTCTTCCGTCAACAGATTGCAGTTCATTTTTTAGGTCTTGAAGCGACAAGGCTCTGTCGTCGCAGAGTCGGGTAACAACTCCGTTTTCGACTTTAAACAAAGCATTGTAAACCTGTGAACAGCGTGCGTCCATTACGGTGCAAACTATGCAGTCGGTTGAAAGAAAATTATAAGCCATACTCTCAAGTGTTGAAACCGAAACACACGGTATATTATTTGCAAAAGCAAGACCTTTTACTGCCGCAACACCGATTCTTACACCTGTGAATGAACCCGGACCTGCGTTGACTGCAATTGCATCAATGTCGGCTATTTGCGTTTTTGTATTGCTAAAAAGCTGTTCAACCATAGGGATAAGCGTCTGACTGTGGGTAAGGCTTGTGTTAATGAAAGTTTCACCGATTAGTTTGTTTCCTTCTGAAAGTGCAACAGAAGCGGCTGTTGCAGATGTGTCAACAGACAGAATTTTCAAATTTCAACACCTTCAATTTCAAAGATTCTTTCGTTATCGCTCTCCCCTTTTGTAATCGTGATTCTGATTGCATTTTCGGGAAGTGCGCCTTCAATGTTTTCGCTCCACTCAATTACAAGAATACCGTTGTCAATGTAGTCGAAAAATCCCGTTGAGTACAAATCGTCCCATGAACTTACTCTGTACATATCAAAGTGATAGATATTGTACTTACCGCTGTACTCATTTACAAGTGCGAATGTCGGGCTTGACACACCATCGTCAACACCGAGTGCTCTTGCCAGTCCTCTTGTAAAGGCGGTTTTGCCCATACCGAGTCCGCCGAAAAGAGCTATTACCTCTGTGCCGTGGAGCTGTTTTGCAATTTTTTCGCCGATTTGCTCAGTTTCATCGGCGCTGTGAGAAATCAATTTTATCATATCAGAAAAGTCCGCTGATTTTACCGTTTTCGTCAACATCAATTTTTTCTGCGGTGGGAACCTTCGGAAGTCCCGGCATTGTCATAATGTTGCCTGTATAGATTACTGCAAAACCTGCACCGTTTGAAATTGTTACATCTCTTACTGTGATTTCAAAATCCTTTGGAGCACCAAGCTTTGCAGGATCGTCTGAAAGCGAATACTGTGTTTTAGCCACACATACAGGAAGCTTGTTGCCGCCAAGAGCCACAACTTCCTTGATTGCTTTTTCTGCGGCTGTTGTGTAGTTTACCTTTGACGCACCGTAGATTTCCTTTGCAATCTTCTCAACCTTTTCCTTGAGCGTTAGATCGAGTGAATAGAGAGGCTCAAATGCAGACGGCTTTTCGCAAGCCTCTACTACCTTATTGGCAAGCTCTATGCCGCCTTCTCCGCCATTGCAGAATACATCTGAAAGGGCAAAATCCGCACCCTTTGAAATACAGTATTCTTCAATGTACTTTAGCTCTTCTTCTGTATCTGTGCCAAATCGGTTGATTGCTACGACAACGGGAACATTGTACTTTCTCATATTGTCAATGTGAACTCCGAGGTTTACAATGCCCTTTTTGAGTGCCTCAATGTTTTCGTTTGAAGTTTCTGACTTTGGAACGCCGCCGTTGTATTTTAATGCACGGCATGTTGCCACAATTACAATTGCCGACGGAGCAATTCCGGCATATCTGCACTTGATGTCAAGAAACTTCTCTGCACCGAGATCCGAGCCGAAACCTGCTTCTGTAATGCAGTAATCGGCAAGCTTTAATGCAAGCTTTGTTGCTCTTATGCTGTTACAGCCGTGAGCGATATTTGCAAAAGGTCCGCCGTGCATAATTGCAGGAGTACCCTCAAGCGTCTGAACAAGGTTAGGTTTGATTGCATCCTTGAGAAGTGCAGTCATTGCACCCTCAGCCTTCAAATCCTTAGCGTAAACGGGTTCGCCGCTGTATGTGTATGCAACAAGAATGTTGCCGAGTCTTTCTTTGAGATCGGAAATATCATTTGCAAGACAGAGAATTGCCATAACTTCCGATGCAACCGTGATAATGAAATGATCTTCCCTCGGAACACCGTTCACCTTGCCGCCAAGACCGATTGTGATATTTCTTAATGCACGGTCATTCATATCAAGACAACGCTTGAAGAGAATTCTTCTCGGATCAATACCGAGTGTGTTGCCCTGCTGAATATGGTTGTCAAGCATTGCGCAGCAGAGGTTGTTGGCCGCTGTAATTGCGTGCATATCACCTGTGAAATGAAGGTTGATGTCCTCCATCGGAAGAACCTGTGCATAACCGCCGCCTGCGGCACCGCCCTTAATTCCGAATACAGGACCGAGCGACGGTTCACGAAGTGCGATGATTGCCTTTTTACCGATTTTAGCCATAGCCTGACCAAGACCCACCGATGTTGTCGTTTTTCCCTCTCCTGCTGGAGTTGGATTGATAGCAGTCACAAGGATAAGTTTACCGTCCGAATTATCCTTTACACGGTCAGCAAGCTCATCAGAAAGCTTTGCCTTGTACTTTCCGTAAAATTCAAGCTCATCGGCAGAAATCTCAAGCTGATTTGCTATTTCTGCAATAGGCTTTAATTCTGCACTCTGAGCAATTTCGATATCAGATAACATAATATTCCTCCGTATCAAATTCATATTTCCTTTATTATAACAAAATGCGAAACTTGTATTATTCTGTATTGAAATTATACTTGATATTGAAGGCATTATTTAATATAATTATAAGGAAAAAGTAATTCAAAAAGGTTGTTTAAGGTGAAAAGAGTTTTAGCAAATATATATGAGTACTTTCGACAATGTGACACTGTGCTGTGGCTTTTGACGCTTACGGCAATTGCATACAGCTTTCTTTTGATTGCCAGTATGCAGAGGTCGGGTAATTACAGTTACCTAAGAACACAGATTGCTGCCGTATCTGTCGGACTTGTTGCAGCGGTGTTTATCTCAATTGCCGATTATAGATTTCTTATACGAAAATGGTACATTGCCGCAATAGTGGGAATTGTTCTTGCCGGACTGGTGTTTGTGTTCGGTGTCCGTGTGAGCGGCACTGATGATACTGCATGGATAAATCTTCCGGGAGGATTTTCAATTCAACCGTCTGAGTTTATTAAAATCTGTTTTATAATCACATTTTCAAAGCATTTGTCATGGCTTAAAGAAAAGAATATGATAGAAAAATTTTCCGGAGTATTTTCCCTTGCGATACACGCAATGATACCTATGGCAATCATTCATATTCAGGGGGATGACGGTACTGTTCTTATATTTGCCCTTATGTTTTTAATTATGGCATTTGCCGCAGGCGTTCAGCTTAGATACTTTGCGATTCTTGGCGGATTGCTTGTTTGTGCAATTCCGATTGTATGGAATGTTTTTATGAATGAAGAACATCGCAACAGAGTTCTTGCATTGTTTGATCTTGACGGTAACGCTCTTACAAATTACGGTTGGCAACAATATCAGGGTAAGGTTTCAATTGCAAGCGGAGAAACTTTCGGAAGCGGACTTTTTAATGGGCAGAGAGTTGAACATTCAATAGTACCAGAACAGGAAAACGATTTTATATTTACCGTTGCCGGTGAAGAACTTGGATTTGTCGGCTGTATAGCACTTTTGCTCTTGCTGTTTTTTATAGTACTTAAAGTAATTTTAAACGCAAAATTATCGACTGAATTTGAAGGAAAATACATATGCTACGGTGTGTTTGCAATGATAGCATCCCAAACGGTTGTAAATATCGGAATGGTGCTTGGTTTTCTGCCTGTTGTAGGAATAACGCTTCCGCTTTTTAGTTCAGGCGGAACTTCGGCTTTGAGTACGCTTATAAGTCTTGGACTTGTACAAAGCGTCAGATACCACAATACCGATGATATGAACAAAGCGTTTGTAAGGCGAGGCAGTACAAGTCGCATCAGAATGTAATTATACTCCCTCATCACGGAAATACGGAAAAAGTTAAAACGCAGGCATTTTTAAAATGTCTGCGTTTCTTTGCGTTATTTTTCGCTGATTGTAATGTTTGCTTTATAGCTTCCGCTTACCCAACAGGTTGATGTTCCCTTTAACTTGAATGTTACCGGCATCTGAACAGAACCAACTGTTCCGCTCTGATCCGATGTGTTTATTACACATTCAATATCGGAACTCTTAAGATCTTTAAGTTCCTTTTCACTGCCGATTACTGTAACGCTCATATTAGTTTGCGTTACATCGGCTTTATATTTTGAAGAAAGACCGCTGACCTTAAATGAATCTACTGTGAATGTTTTCTTTGATAAATCACTGAGGTCAAGGATAAGCTTTGCCGCAGTTGAATTGCTGATGTTTTTGCAATCTGTCGGGATATTGATGCCCTGAGCATCGTATTCATATCGTTTGTTCGAGAGTGTAGCAAAATCAATGGATTCAAGCTTTACGCTGTCGGTACTGTCAAGAACATTTTTAGGACCTGCGAGAAGAATCTTTGACGGTTCAACTGACAGCATATTATCACTGAGGTCAAGTCCGTCGGGTTTATTTACAAACTCAGGAACAACTTTTACAGTTTTTTCGGGGAGTACAGAAATTGACGCTTCGACTGTATCGAATTCCATCTTTAGAAGGTCGGTAGAAATTTTATTGCCCGACTTGTCATAAAGAATAATATTTGCTGTGGTTGATGTTGAATCATCAAGAGTTCCGTCAAGTTCAGCAGATGCAGATACCTTTGCAATCTTCGCAATCTCGGTTTGCGGTCCTGAAATTGTTATATTTTTTGATGCAAGTGAGGTTGACGCATAATAACCATCAGCAACTTTATACACAACATTTTCCTGAATCGGAAAACTTGTTTCTCTGAGATAGTCAACGATTACATTCACATTTGATGGTGTAACGGTTGAAATTATCTGGAAATTTGCACTTGGGTTTGTTTTTACGGCAGAAAGTGAAATCTGATAAGTTCCCGCCGAATCAATACCGTTTGTTGCGGCAGTAACGGTAATATCTTTTGTACTGATTGAACCGAGCACTGCTCTGCTGCCTGTTACGGTAACGGTTGCTGTTTGTTCGGTATCGCTGAACACCTGCAGACCGTTGTTGACAAGCTGATCGGGTAATTCAATTTGAATAGGAATATTACTGATTGTAACAGAAGTGTCATTCGTAGTTCCCATACTCATATAAACCCATGTAATTGATGAGATTACAAGAGCAAGGACAATCAGGAATTTGTTGTTTTGAAATAGTTTGTTAAGAGAGAATTTTTTCTTTTTCATTCATCAGCCTTCTCTCTGTTTGAACTTTTCGGGTTTTTCTGGAAGAACTTTCTGGGCGGCTCTTCATCATCAAAACCACGGTCATTGATAAGAAACTGTTCAAGCTTTTTGATAAGTTCTTCTCTTGTAAATTCACGGAGAAGAATTCCGTTGACGGCAAGAGAAATAACTCCTGTCTCCTCACTGACAATGAGAACAATGGCATCACTCTGTTCGCTTATGCCAAGTCCTGCTCTGTGTCTTGTTCCAAGGTTTATATCTACATTTTGATTTGTTGTTAGCGGTAAAATACATCCTGCTGCAAAAAGTTTTCCGTCACGGATAATGCTTGCGCCGTCATGCAAAGGTGCTTTGTTAAAAAATATATTGCCAAACAGTGCTACTGATGTTTCCGCATCAATAATTGTGCCTGTAGCGGCTATATCTGAGAGCATAGTTTCTCTTTCAAATACAAGCAATGCACCTGTTTTTGAACGAGAGAAAAGAACGGCTGTGTCAGCAGCATCAACAATTGACTTTTCAACTGCCTTTTTCCAATCATCGCCCTTGCGGTGCTTTGCAAATATCCTTATATATTTTTTATAGGTGTTGTTGCGTCCCATCTGTTCAAGAGCCTTTCTGATTTCAGGCTGGAATATGATGGCGATAACAACAACAGCTGCCTCGAAAAATGTTCGCAACAAGGATGAAAGCATAACAAGACCGAACAAAGATGAAAGAAAATACACTACCAGAAGAATGATTACACCTTTGAGAAGCTGAACCGCTCTTGTTTCCTGAACAAGCTTGAACAGTCCGAAAATCAGCAGTGCAATTGCAAGAATATCTACAATATCTCTGAACTGGATAGTCTTGATAATGGAAAAAATGCTGTTAAAAATTTCCAATCTGCTTTCCCCTTCCTTTATTTTTTAATTCCTTGTTATTATTCTAACATACTTTTGTTACTAATTGCAACCTTTTTAAATTGTTTTTTTCAGTTTGTTGCTCTTTGAAATTCTGCTTACCGCATTTGCAAAATATATGACATCGTTTTTGCTTGTAAAGGCAGAAACAACTGCTCTTACGGTTCCGGTATCCTGAGTGTCTAAACTTCTGTGTGCAAGCGGTGCACAGTGAAGTCCTGCACGCACAGCAATGTTGTAATTGTCATTGAGAATTTTTGCAACGGTTTCACTTTCCGCCCCGTTAATATTAAAAGAAATTACAGGAACACTGTGTTCTTTTTCGGGTATTTGAGTGTATAAAATTACATTTTCTGTTTTTTCAAGTCTTTCGTAGAGCATTTTGGCAAGATTTAATTCGGAATTGTATATTTCATTTGGTTTTCTGTTTAAAACAAATTTTATTCCCGCATTAAGTCCTGCTATTCCGGGCAGATTAGGTGTTCCGCTTTCGTATTTGTCAGGGAGAATTTCAGGCTGATTAAGGTTAGCGGAATCACTGCCTGTTCCGCCTTGAATAAGGCTGTCGGGAGTTGTTTTGCTGTTTATAATAAGCAAACCTGTTCCCATTGGACCGTAAAGTCCCTTGTGCCCAGCTGTGCAGAGAAAATCAATTGAACTGTCTGAAAGATTGATATCTACCGTTCCTGCACTTTGAGCCGCATCTACGCAAAATAGAATTCCGTTGAGTCTGCATAATGCGCCTATTCTTTCTACAGGAAACTTAATTCCGAACACATTTGATGCGTGAGTACATATTACAAGTTTGGTGTTCGGTCTGAATTCGTTTCGGAAATTTTCTATTGTTTGCTCATCGTCATAAGGCACGCATTTTGCGACGGAATATTCAATTTTATTCTTTTTGAGTGCTTCAAGCGGTCTTACAACTGCATTGTGTTCAAATGAAGATATTACAGCGTGATCTCCGGGTTTTAAAATACCTTTAATTACGGTGTTTAATGCCGAAGTGCAGTTGAGTGTGAATATTACATTTTCGGGATTTTCAGAGCCGAAAAGTTTTGCGGCATTTTCACGGCAAGAAAACATAATCTCAGATGATTTTACAGACATTTTGTGACCGCTTCTGCCCGGATTTGCTCCGTAATCCAACATAGCTTCATTGATTGATCTTCTTACTGAAATCGGCTTTGGGAATGTTGTTGCTCCGTTATCAAAGTATATCATAAGTTATCAACGGCAGCCGTACCGTTGACGGCTATACCGTTACTCCTGATTATTTGTAGTGCTTTTTCAAAATTTCCCGGGACATAAAGACTGTAGCCGCAGGATTTTTTGTTGAGGTGTATAGGAGTTCTTACAAGTCCTGATTTAATATTATTTTTTAAAAGTAGGTTACGGCTCTTCATGGCAAGAGTTACCGAGCCGAACATTATTAAATTGTTTTCCATAACTTCCACCCTTTGCAAAATCTTTGTGACACTTCAAAACAAAATATCACACTACCATATTATGTTTGTCGGGAAAGTTTGGACATAAAAGAAAAAGCACGGCATTAAAACCGTGCTTTAAGTCTTATTATCAGTTCATTTTGTCAGAAAGAAGATTGCCCATATTGTACATACCGGCCTTCTGATCTTTAAGAAATACTGCCGCATTTACAGCACCGACAGCGAAAACTTCTTTTGACTGAGCTTGATGAGAGATTGTTACAACTTCATCATGACCTGCAAAAATAACTTCGTGTTCGCCTACGATTGTGCCGCCTCTTACGGAATGAATACCGATTTCGTTCTTTGAACGCTTTCTGCGGTAGCTGTGTCTGTCATAAACATACTGGGGATCTTCGTCAAGCTGTTCTGAAATGCCGTCAGCAATCATCAAAGCTGTGCCGCTTGGAGCGTCAAGCTTGAGATTGTGGTGCTTTTCAATGATTTCAATATCAAACTGGTTGCCGAGAACCTTAGCAGCTTCTTTTGAAAGTTCAATAAGAAGATTGATGCCGAGTGACATATTGCCTGAATAGAAAACAGGGATTGTCTTTGATGCATCTTCAATCTTTGCAATCTGATCTTTAGAAAAACCTGTTGTGCAGATAACACAAGGAACTTTGTTCTCAACAGCATAAGAAAGCATACCGTCAAGAGCGGCAGGATTTGAAAAGTCGATGATTACATCAGGTGTTTCAGTTGCTTCTTCAAAAGTTTTGTAAACATCAAAGTCATACTTGCTTTCGCCGAAAGCGTCAACACCAAATAAAACATTGCAATCTTTACGACTCTGAACAGCCTGTGCCACAAAGTAACCCATTTTACCGTTACAACCGACTATTGCTGTATTTATCATTACTATTCCCCTTAAAACTTCTTGAATTTTAAACAAATCAAAGGTTGATTATTTAACCTTCTTGCTTAAAAGGTCATACTTCTCCATACAATCCTTGAGGTCATGATAACCCTGAACGCTCATAGGAACGAGCGGAAGTCTGCATTCGCCTGCTTCATAACCGAAGAGATTCATGGCAGTCTTTACCGGGATCGGGTTAACATCGCTGAAAAGCATATGCATAAGCTCAAGATAGTGGAAGTTAAGCTTCTGTGCCTCTGCAAAGTCATTGTCAAGACAAAGCTGACAGATGTCATGCATTTCCTTGGGACAGATGTTTGCGAATACAGAGATAACACCGAGAGCACCGAGTGACATGAAAGGAACAGTCTGGTCATCGTTACCTGAGTAGATGTCAAGATTGTCACCGCAAAGTGAACGGATGAGAGCAACCTGAGAGATGTCGCCGCTTGCCTCTTTTGCGGCAACGATGTTAGGATGCTTGCAAAGCTCCTGATAAGTCTTTGGCTTGATGTTACAGCCGGTTCTTGAAGGAACATTGTAAAGAATAATCGGAATATCAACCGAGTCTGCAACAACATTAAAATGTCTTACAAGACCCTGCTGAGATGTTTTGTTGTAATAAGGAGTTACGCAGAGAAGTGCATCAACGCCTGTGCTTGCAGCAGATTTAGAAAGCATAACGGCTGTTGAAGTGTCGTTGCTGCCTGTGCCTGCAATAACAGGGATTCTGCCGTTTGTTTTTTCTGCAACGAAAGAAATTGTTTCGCAGTGCTCTTTTTCTGAAAGAGTTGCCGCCTCACCTGTTGTACCGCATACAATAATTGCGTCGGTACCGTTTTGAACATGAAATTCTACGAGATCGCCGAGAACATCGTAGTTTACGCTTCCGTCAGACTTCATAGGAGTGATAAGTGCAACACCTGAGCCTGTAAAAATGTGGTTAGACATAATTTACCTCCGTAAGTAATCAGTCCATGTAGCCCTCAGCACAAAGAAGCTCTGCAAGAAGAACTGCACCGCCTGCTGCGCCTCTTAATGTGTTGTGTGACATACAAACGAACTTATAATCATATTGAGTATCAGGTCTTAATCTGCCAACCGATACTGCCATACCGTTTTCAAGATTTCTTTCAGATTTAATCTGCGGACGGTCGGGTTCTGTGAAGTAGTGGAGAAAATGCTTTGGCGCACTCGGAAGATTGAGTTCCTGTGCTCTGCCGCTGTAGTTTGACCAAATGTCAATAATTTCTTCAACAGTAGGTTTCTTTACGCCGTCCTTAAATGACATAAATACAGCTGCTGTGTGACCGTCTGATACGGGAACACGGATGCACTGTGATGTGATTGAAATATCGTCTGTTTTAACAATCTTGTCGCCTTCAATCTTACCCCAGATTTTAAGCGGCTCCTGCTCTGACTTTTCTTCCTCACCGCCGATGTAAGGAATAACATTATCTACCATTTCAGGCCATGTCTTGAATGTTTTGCCTGCGCCTGAAATTGCCTGATATGTGCAGGCGAGAACCTTGTCAACGCCGAGTGCCTTTAAAGGATGAATTGCAGGAACATAGCTCTGAAGTGAGCAATTGGACTTAACTGCAACAAAGCCTCTTTTTGTGCCGAGACGCTTTCTCTGAGCGTCAATAATCTTAATGTGATCGGCGTTAATTTCAGGAATAACCATAGGAACATCATCTGTAAAACGATGAGCGCTGTTGTTTGATACGATAGGACACTCTGCCTTTGCATATCTGTCTTCGAGATCACGGATTTCATCCTTCTTCATATTAACTGCGCAGAAACAGAAATCAACCTGTGATGCAACCTCTTCAACATTTTCAGCGTCAACGATAACCATATCCTTGTACTTCTCAGGAAGCGGAGCAGTCATATGCCATCTGCCTTCAACTGTTTCACCGTATGTTTTTCCGGCACTTCTCTTACTTGCGGCAAGAACAGTAACCTCAAACCACGGGTGATTCTCAAGAAGGAGTGTAAAACGCTGACCTACCATACCGGTAGCGCCGATAATACCGACTTTATACTTTTTCATAATAATTCCTCCGAATTAAACAAATTTTAAAAAAGCGGTTGCCTTATTCAAACAAATATTATATTATATGAAGAGATGTCTGAAAACACGACTGTTTGTCGATTATGCAAACTGCTCATAATAAGATAATATATCATTTTAAAAGGATAATGTCAATTATTTTGAGAATTTTACAGGACAAATACTTGTGTTTTACAAAGATTTTTGACAGAACAGCTTTTAAAAAGCAATTTTAGTTCTTGAAAGGAAATAAAATGAAGACGAGTGATTTTTATTACGATTTGCCGAAAGAGCTTATCGCACAGACTCCGCTTGAACCGAGAGACAGTTCAAGACTGCTTGTGCTTGACAGAGAAAAACAAACTCTGGAGCATAAGCATTTTTATGACATTATTGATTATCTTAACGAGGGCGATCTTCTTGTTGCCAACGATTCAAGAGTTTTGCCTGCAAGAATTTACGGTATCAAAGATGAAACAGGTGCAAAAGTTGAATTTCTGCTTTTGAAGCAGGTTGCGAACAACCGTTGGGAAACACTTTGCAAGCCGGGTAAAAAAGCAAAAGTCGGCACAAAATTTTCATTCGGCAACGGCATTTTGCGTGCAACTGTTGTTGAAGTTAAGGATGACGGCAACAGAATAGTTGATTTTGATTGCGAAGAGAATTTCTTTACCACTCTTGACAAAATCGGTCAAATGCCTCTTCCCCCTTATATTACTGCCGAGCTTAAGGATAAGGAACGCTATCAGACGGTTTACAGCCATGAACTCGGTTCTGCGGCAGCTCCGACGGCAGGACTTCACTTTACAACTGAGCTTATGGATAGAATCAAGGCTAAGGGTGTAAAGATTGCGTATGTTACACTTCATGTGGGACTCGGTACATTCAGACCGGTTAAGGTTGATGATGTTACAAAGCATAAAATGCACAGCGAGCATTACGAAGTTCCCGAAGAAACCGCAAAGCTCATAAATGAAACCAAGAAAAACGGCGGACGGGTTATTGCAGTCGGCACGACATCCTGCAGAACGCTTGAAAGTGTTGCGGCAATGTACGGAGAAATTAAGCCGTGCGAGGGATTTACGGATATTTTTATTTATCCCGGATTTGAATTTAAGGTGCTGGACGGACTTATTACTAACTTTCATCTTCCCGAAAGTACACTCATTATGCTTGTATCCGCTTTTGCGGGATATGATTTTATTATGAATGCATACAAAGAAGCTGTAAAGGAAAAGTACAGATTCTTCTCTTTCGGCGACGCTATGTTCATATCATAGGAGGATTTTACGGATTTATGTTTAAGGTAATTAAAAAGGAAGGCAGTGCAAGACGGGGCGAGTTCGTTACGGTTCACGGTACGGTTCAGACTCCTGCCTTTATGAATGTTGCAACATGCGGTGCAATCAAGGGTGCTGTTTCTGCACTTGATTTAAAGAATATAAAATGTCAGGTTCAGCTATGCAATACTTATCATCTGCACCTTCGCCCCGGTGATGAAAAAGTTAAGCAGATGGGCGGACTTCACAAGTTTACAAGATGGGACGGTCCTATCCTTACCGACAGCGGCGGATTTCAGGTGTTCTCGCTTGCAAAATTGAGAAACATCAAAGAAGAGGGCGTTTACTTTAATTCTCACATTGATGGTCGCAAGATTTTTATGGGACCTGAGGAGAGTATGAGAATTCAGTCAAATCTTGCTTCTACAATTGCAATGGCATTTGACGAATGTGTTGAAAACCCTTCTCCATATGAATATACAAAAAACAGTGTTGAAAGAACCACAAGATGGCTTAAAAGATGCGTTGCCGAGATGAAAAGACTCAACAGCCTTGATGATACTATAAATAAGAATCAGATGCTTTTCGGCATAAATCAGGGCGGTATATATGACGATTTGCGTATCAACCATATGAAAGAAATTGCAGAGCTTAATCTTGACGGCTATGCAATCGGAGGTCTTGCCGTGGGTGAGCCTGCAGAAACGATGTACCATATCATTGAAGAGGTTGAGCCGTTTGCTCCGAAAGATAAAATCAGATATCTTATGGGAGTCGGAACTCCCGTGAATATTCTTGAAAGCGTTGCAAGAGGTGTTGATCTTTTTGACTGTGTTATGCCGAGCAGAAACGCAAGACACGGTCAACTCTTCACTTGGGACGGAGTGCGTAACATCAATAATGCAAAATATGAAACAGACGAATCCCCGATTGACGAGCATTGTGACTGCCCCGTTTGCCAAAACTTTTCAAGGGCATACATAAGGCATCTTCTCAAGAGCGGTGAGATGCTCGGAATGCGACTTGCTGTTTTGCACAACCTCTATTTTTACAATAATCTTATGGAAGTTATCAGAACTCAGCTTGATAACGGCACATATATGGAATTTTACGAGAAATATCGCAACATTTTAGGCGTGCGTATCTAATATTTTTTCAAAACAGAAAAAACACTTGCAAGATGTGATTAAAACTGATATAATCAGTACATTGTATGAAAGGAATGACGAAAATGACAAACTTTTTACCTTTAGTTGCAGACGGAGCTCCAGGTGGCGGGAATCAGTCATCAAGTATGATTTTTATGGTTCTCTTCTATGTTGCTATTTTTGCGGCTCTCTATTTCTTCCTCATCAGACCTAACTCAAAGAAGAAAAAAGAAGAAGCTCAGCTTCGTAACTCTCTTGAGATTGGTGATGAAATTACAACAATCGGCGGAATTATGGGCAGAGTAGTTGCCATTAAGGACGACGAAGACGCTATCATCATTGAAACAGGCTCCGACAGAGTTAAGATGAAGTTTAAAAAGTGGTGTATTTCTACTGTTGACACAGTTAAGGAACAGCCACAGCAGGCAGGTCAGCCTGAAAAGAAAGGCTTCTTCGGTTTTGGCAAGAAGAAAGATTCCGATGAAGCTAAGACTACAAAAGAATAACTTTTTGAATGAATGTTCTTTTCCCCGAATATATTTGTAACAGAATATATTCGGGGGTTGTTTTATGTCTGATAAAAAACTACTTGCAAAGGCTGTTTTGTTTTCATCAGTATGCGGAATACTCGTACTTGTAATTTTGATGTGTCTGCTTGCGGCCGTGATGATGTCAGCGGGAGTAATTTCGGCTAACATACTGGATTATTGTACGGTTGGTATGGTCGGTGTGGCAACTCTTATGTCGGGAATAATTTCATCAAGAATCACGGACAGTGCAGGACTTGTGGTAGGTTCGCTTACGGGATTTTTTATTTTTCTTATAATTACTTCGGTTGCCCTGATTTTTAACGAAGAACCCATTACGATATTAACTTTACTGAAACTGATGTCATCTGTTTTAGGAGGAGGAATAGGCGGAATTATTGGTGTGAACAAAAAAGGAAAAATAAAAATTAAATAATTTAATTGATTTTTTTAACGGTGGTCTTTAAAATGGGCTGCCGTTTTTTGTATGCAATTTAATTACAAATTAGAATTATTTTTTAAAAAATTGAAATATCTATGGTAAAATAGCTTATAATATGGTACAATAAACCGGAGAATGAGATAATAAGGGTAGATTAACTTAATTTAGATAAATATGAAAAATAAGGAAACATTTAAGGAGTGTTAATATGGCAAAAATGATAAAATTGCCTGGTGATCTCAGAGATTGGAAGGTTACTTCATTTGTCGGTGAAGAGGACGGCTGTGAAGTTTATAAGGTATCAAGAAAGATTGATAAAAATACTACTCAGAATGCACTTCTCAGACACGCGTTTGTTGGTAAGAACAATTACAATGATGAGCGTGCTGAGTACTTCAACGAAGAGGCAGATTTTATTGAATCCGTAAAGGAACTTGACGGCATTTCAAACTATGTTGATGTTTATGTTCAGGATAATCAGAGCAAGGAAACTTGTGATTTGTACATATTTACGGAAGAACTCACAAGCCTTGATGAACTTATGAAAACCAAAACTTTTACTGAAAATGAAGTTGTTGATTTTGGTATTCAGATGAGTGAATTGCTTGAAACTTTGGAAACAAAGAATATTTTTCACGGAAATATCTCCCCTAAAAATATTTATGTTACTGCTGACGGTAAGTATAAAATCGGTGGATTCACCGACTTTGAGGGTAAAATTGACGACAAGTCATATGTTGCGCCTGAGGTGTTTAGACAGGAAAATGTTGACTTTACTACTGATATTTATTCTGTCGGAATTATTATGTACTCAATGTGTAACGGTGGTAAAATTCCTTTTGAAAGTGATTCATGCGACAGAAAGAAGGCCTGTGAAGAAAGATTTTCGGGCAAGGCTGTTACCGCACCGTCCGAGGGCAACGAAAAGCTCAAGAGCGTTATTGTGATTGCGTGTCAGCCGGGTAATGCAAACCGTTGGAAAAATGCAGGAAACATTAAAAACGCTCTTACATCTATCAAAGATGAAATTGCAACTTTCTCCCCTGCACCAAATCCCGATGTTGTTGTACCCGAAAGCACTGACTTTGACGGCAATGTATTTGAAGAGTACGATTACGATGAATTTGAAGATACAGAACCGACTGAACCGCAGGATAATTTTGATGATAAAGATGAGGTTCAGACAGTTGAAGATACTGTTCTTGACAATGAATTCGGTGAGGCTGAACAGCTTAGTATTGACGGTGTTCTGAATCAGGAAGAACCTTTGCCTGTTGCTGAAAACGCTCCTGTGGAAGCAGAAGATACTGCTGAATCAGACGAAAATGATGATGAGGGCGGTTTTGAAGTCGTTGATGTTACTGATGCAGTTGATGAGCCTGAAAGTACAGAATCAAAGACAGATGACAATACAACTGAATATGAGGATATAAGTTCTTTCTCTTCTGATTCAGAAACTGATGACAATAAGAATGTTGTTGATGATAAAAAGCCTGAAGAATACGAAAACATTTCAAGCAACAGCGGCGAAAATGAGGTTGTACCTGAGGTTCTCCCTACTGTTACAAGTACTGATGTGTTTGAAAATTACTCTGCGGCTGACCACAAAAATGCTCTTACTTCAAGTGATTCTGTTAAAGATTACGGTGATTTCTTCGATGATGAGCCGAGTGCTGTTCCTGCAGAAAATAAGGGTGAAGATACAAAAACTGTTGATGATAAGACAAGTTTTGATGACAACAGTTTTGAAAACGATAGTAAAGATGAATTCGGATATGAGAATGAAGATGATAACAAAGAGAATGTAAAGAAAAAGAATAATAAATTTATCATTATTCTTTGTGCTGTTGTAATTGCTGCTGCTCTCGGATTTATCGGTTTCTGCGTTTATAACGGTTTGTCAAAATCTTCTGATAATAAGGCTACTACTGCCGAACCTACAACTTCGGTTCAAGCTTCCACTCAGGTTCCGAGTACAGCTGCTCCCACTACTGTTCCGACTACAACAGAACAGGTTACAGCAGCTCCGTCAACAAATAATGTTGTTCCTGTTGTCGGCTACGGCTACAGTTACGGTAAAAAACTTCTTGAACAGGCTGGATTTACCGTTGAAATAGTTGATTATCAGTACAGCTATGATTATCCCGAGGGTTATATTATTGAGCAGACTCCTGCAGGTGATACAACTGCTGACACAGGTACTGTTATTAAGCTTGTAATTTCAAGCGGACAGATTCAGAGAGAAACTGAAGCTCCTGCAACACAGGCTCAGCAATCATCAAACAACCGGAATAACTCTTCAAATAATTCAAATTCACAGAGTTCAAAGACACAGTCATCAAGCAATACAAACACTAATAATAACGGCGGATTTATCTTCCCTAACAGTGATTCTTCATATCTCAGCAACGCACAGGTAAGCGCTTTGAGTGATAACAACTTACAGCTTGCAATCAATGAGATTTATGCAAGAAGAGGCAGAATTTTCAAAGACCCTTCTCTTAATTCGTATTTTAATTCAAAGTCTTGGTATGAGGGTAAATATACCGCAGATGAGTTTGAAAAAAATGTTAAGTTCAATTCTTATGAACAAAAGAATCTTCAGCTTTTGATTAACGAGAGAAAGTCAAGATAATATCGAAACTTTAAACGATAATGCAGGAGTAAGAAATTATGAAAGAAAAAATATTAAACGCACTGAAAAGCAAAACATTTTTTGCTTTTGTATGTAATATTGTTATTATGGTTCTGATTATAGGCATCACTGCATTTTCCTATGACAGTCCGGATGACTTTTACAATTCGCTGTATATTTGTCAGTATCATAATTATTACAACAGCGAAATCAATTATATTTTTGCGACAATAACAGGTTCGTTGCAGTATATACTTTTGAACTTTAATTGCTTTGTTCTGTTTCAGATTTTACTGTCTTGTGCTGCATTTTCTTCTCTCACATTCATTTTTGCCGATAAATTCGGAAAAGCTAAATCGCTTGTGTTCACCCTTGTACTGAATATTTTATTTTCATTTGACCATTATTCATACATTTTAAGCAGTAAAACGGCGGCACTTCTATTGACAGCCGGAGTATTGATGACTTTAAATGCAATCAGAAATAAAAAGTACTCTCTCCCATTCTGGGTTGGTCTTGCGGAAATTGCATTCGGTACATTCTTATGCTTTAAGTATTTCTTTGTCGGCCTTGTATTCTTTATAGCTTTCTTTGTCGGAGATATGATTGCAAAGAGAAAGTACAAGCTTCCGTTTAGAAAGTTTTTCTGGTATTTCAGACCTTTTATACTTGTGTTTGTGTTTATCGTTCTAATTGGCTGCGGTCTTGAATATTACTCCTATTCAGTAAATAATGCCAATACAGAGACTTCGGGAATGTACAAATACAGCACGCTTACAGACAAAACGGACGATAATGCTTTTCCAAATTACTCTGATTATCAAGAGGAACTTAATGCTGTCGGAATTAGCTCGGCAAACGAATATGAACTATTCGTTGACGGTTATTATGACGAAAACAACGGCCTTAATAACAATGCACTTGAAAAGGTTGCAGAAATTCAAAATAAGGAAAATCCGTATAATTTCTTTGTAGATGCGGGTGCGTTATTCTCTGATGCCTGGGGACATATTACAGGCTTTGATTCTTATTTGATTATTTTTGTTACAATTATTGTTGTTATGGCAGTTTTTGTTACAGTACACAAAAAGAGGTTTGCCTTCTTCCCTGTTCTGTATTTTGCGGTGGGATTCGCGGCTTGTATGTATGTTCGTTATGCAATGGATTCTTCGGCATACACAATGTACGGCGTTCTGTTGATGATTCTGTCATTTACAATGTATTCATTTGATTTTGAACATTTCAAAAAGAAAGAATTCAAGAGTATGGCTGATATGAACAAAAGCACGGTTCTAATTTCGATTGCAGTTATTGTTGTCTTATGCGTATGCAGTTGTGTGTCTTATTTCTTTCATCTTAGCCCTGTTGAATACGACAAAAAGCCGAGTGACCTTTACACTGAGGTTGAACGCCATCCTGAAAATTACTATGTTCTCGACCCTGTAACAGCTAAAGAATATATTTCATATACCGATAACTATATTCATCCGCTTTGGGGATTTTCTTCAGATTTTCTCAGTAATGTTGACGGTTTCGGATATTTGCATCAGAAAAATCAACTTGTCAACAGAAATCTTTCAACCAACATTTATGAGGCGGTTGTTGACGGAAGAAATGTATATGTTATTGATAAGAACATTACTTTTATCAAAGAAAATTATCTTAATCAGTATTACGGCAATGATGATTCGGTAATCGTTTATAAAGATGAAAAAGAGTTTAACGGTATTCCGATTTACAGCGTTGACAGAGTTAAATAACATTAAAAGAGGATTGAACAGACTAAGTTCAATCCTCTTTGTTGTTTATGATTGACTGCATATCCTCGGGAATTTCTGCAGTAACCGTTATGTATTCATTTTTTACAGGATGGTAAAATTTAAGTTTGGCACAATGAAGTGCCTGCCTTGAAATTTTATCAAGCTTTCCGCCGTACAAGTCATCTCCCATAAGCGGATGCCCTAAATAAGCCATATGACAGCGAATCTGATGTGTTCTGCCGGTTTCAAGCCACAATTCAAGCAATGTAAAATCTTTTGTTGCAACAAGCGGTTTGTAGTGCGTAACTGCTTTCATTCCGTCATCACGGACAATTCGCACCATTTTGGAATCATCACGCAAATCCATTGGCTTATCAACTACACCTTCAATATTTATTTCGCCCTCGCATAAAGCGTAATAGACTTTATGCGTTTTATTTTTTACGGCATTGGCTGTAAAACGGTTTTTGGCTATGAGAACAAGCCCTGAGGTATCCTTGTCAAGTCGATTAATTGCCCGAAATACAAACGGCTTGCCGTTTTGACTGCAATAGTACGAAACAATATTTGCAAGCGTATCGCTTTGGTGCTGCTTTACAGGATGAACAGGCATGGAATGCGGTTTATTTACCACAAGAAAATGTTCATCCTCATATCTTATATCAAGTGTCCCCTTTGTTGGTTCAATTTCACATTTTTCATCGGGAATTGCAATTGAAACGGTTTTTCCGCTTTGCACACAGTCAATTGTTCTTAAAATTTTTCCGTCCATCAAAATACCGTCTTTTTCTCTTTTAAGGCGTGTTATTATTCTTGCAGACAGACCGCATTTGTCACGCAAAAATCTTTGCGCAAGCATATTGTCACATTCTTGCGGTACGGGAAAATAAAGTCTTTCAGACATAAATCATTCTCCAAACAAAAAACAGAATTATAAACTGAATAATAAATATTATCGGTATGCCAAGCATAAATTTAATATGTCTTGTTTTGTGTCTTATGAGTTGCATTGTTATGTACATAGCCGTACTGCCTCCGAGTGCCGCAAGTAAAAGCAATGTGCTTTCTCGTACTCTCCATTTGCGGTGAATTGCAAAGTATTTGTCACAGACTGTTACAATAATTGATATCAGGCTGATGATGCAAATGTATATAATAAAAATTTCCATGAGAACTCCAAAGGATGATTTGATTGAAAAACAAAAAGATTGTTCCGATTATTGTATCTGTAATAGCTATGTTAAGCGTTATCTGCATAAGCTCATTTACAAGAGAAAAACCGCCGAAAAAGCAGAATGATATCAACAACATTGCAGCCTTATCATCAAAGGCAACCGCCGACACACCCGAAAGTGATGAAGAAATGCGTGGTGTGTGGGTATCATATATGGAGCTTTCTATGGAAAATGAAAGCTCTAAGACACAAAAAGCATTTAAAAATAAATTTAACGAAATAGCACAAAAATGCCGTGAAAGCGGTTTCAACACGCTTATTGTACAGGTACGCCCCTTTTGTGACGCATTATATAAGTCAAGTTATTTTCCATGGTCACATATTCTCGCTGGTACGCAGGGGGTAAATCCTCAATATGACGCACTGCAAATTATGTGTGATATATGCAAAGAAAACAATTTGAAAATTCATGCGTGGATTAATCCATACAGAGTCAGTTCAAATGAAACTCCGAAAAAACTTTCAGACAACAATCCTTACATAAAGAATTCCGAAATAGGTATAAAAACCGATAACGGAATTTTTCTTGATCCGTCAAATGAAACTGCACAACAGCTTATTTGCGATGGTGTAAAGGAAATTGCGGAAAAATATGATGTTGACGGAATACAGTTTGACGACTACTTCTACCCTACTAAGGATGAAAGCTTTGATAAAAAGCAGTATCAGGCGTATATTGAAAAATACGGTAAAGAGAACTCTATGAATCTTGATAATTGGCGAATGCAAAATGTAAATACGCTGATTTGTAAGGTTTACAGAACAATAAAAAGTATGGATTCGTCAGTTGAGTTCGGCATATCACCGCAAGGCAATATAGGTAACAATGACGGATTGTATGCCGATGTAAAATCGTGGTGTACCTGTAAAGGCTTTGCAGATTACATCTGTCCGCAAATTTACTTTAGCCTTGAAAACCCTGCTCTGACTTTTGAAGACTGCCTTAACAGCTGGACATCTCTTGATTTTGACGAAAATGTAAAACTGTATGTCGGTCTTGGCGGTTATAAGGCGGGTAACGGCGAATATGACGAAGAAACATGGCTTTTAAGTGACAGTATCCTTGCCGATGAATACGATATTTTGTGTAACAACAAATCTGTCAGGGGCTTTATGCTTTACAGCTATAATAGCCTTGAGGATGATACTACAAAAAAAGAGATTAATAATCTGATTAACGCTTTAAACTAATTCAGCGTCGCAGTAGTCATCAAATGATTTTGTGATTTTTACATCAATAATTTTACCGCAGAGACTTGTATCTTCGGAATTAATATGAACAGGAGTGTAGTTCTTTGTGTAGCCCTCAAGATAACCGTGACGGAGCCTTTCAACGAGAACAGATTCACAAAGACCAACCTGATCTTTAAGAAATTCCCTTCTGGTTTCATCGCAGACCTGCTCCATAATTTTTGCTCTCTGCTCTTTGATTTGCGGATCAATTTGATTTGGTGCTTTATCGGCAACAGTGCCTTTACGGCGTGAATACGGGAAGATATGCACCTTTGCAAAGCCAATTGACTTTACAAATTTAAGAGATGCGTTGAAATCTTCCTCTGTTTCACCGGCAAATCCAACCATTACATCGGTTGTCATAGAGCTGTTTTCAAAAGCGTTTCTGAGATTTGTAACAATTTCAGCGTATTCTGCACAACTGTAATGACGGTTCATTTCTTTGAGTGTGTTATCGCAACCGCTCTGCAGTGAAAGATGAAACTGCGGACAAAACTTTGGCTGTGCGGCAAGACGGGCAATCATTTCTTTATCTATTCTTTCCGGTTCGATTGACCCGAGTCTTACACGGTCGATTCCGTCAACGGAACAAGCACATTCTACAGCATCAGCAAGATCAAAATCTTCGTCAAGACCGTAGGCGGAAAGGTTAATACCAACAAGAACAATCTCACGGTAACCGTTTGCGGCAACCTGAATAAGCTCTGCCTTTAAATCTTCAAGAGATTTTGAACGCACTCTGCCCCTTGCATACGGAATAATGCAGTAAGAACAAAATCTGTTGCAACCGTCCTCAATTTTAATGAAAGCTCTTGTATGCTCTCCGAGTGACGATACGGAAAGGTTTTCGTATTTTTCGCCTTTTCCGATATGCTCTGTTATATGAACAAATTTCTGTTTTTCTTCGAGAAACTTGTAAATTGAAGGAACGAGTTCGGCTCTCTTTGCATTGCCGAGTACGATATCGCAATTTGAAAAGTTCTCGCTTTCTTCGGGAAAAGCCTGCGGCATACAGCCGGTGAGAATAACAATTCCGTCAGGATTTTCACGGCGGACACGGTTGAGAATCTTGCGGTTTTTTGCGTCACTTACGGATGTTACCGTACAGCTGTTAACGATTGTTATGTCTGCCCTGTCCCTGTCATCCGAGAGAAGAAATCCGTTCTTCAGCATATCTTCACGCATTGCCTGTGATTCATACTGATTAACCTTGCAGCCGAGTGTAATTATATTAAATT
>CAJMRT010000008.1 GCA_905215855.1 uncultured bacterium | reverse complement strand
CACAAAGCAAATCTCGGGAGCCATAGTTTTGATTATATCAAACTGTCTACACGAATAGGGTGCGAGGCACTCGCATGCATAGGGCAATATTAGCACAAAGCAAATCTCGGGAGCCATAGTTTTGATTATATCAAACTGTCTACACGAACAGAGAGCGAGGCACTCGCCATGCTTGACAATTTTAGAGTTGCGATATATAGTATAGGCAAGGGAAGAGATTGACGGCGGATGCCATATAAATTGTGGGGTGAGCAGATGAAAATAACACTTAATCCCGACAAAGAAGTAGTAAAAACAGTTAAAGAGGGCTTAAAGAGGACAGGCGGCTACTGCCCGTGCAGAATTCAGCGTACAGAGGAATACAAGTGTATGTGCAAGGAATTCAAGGAGCAAATTGCCGATCCTGATTTTGAGGGCTTTTGTCATTGTATGCTTTACTACAAATCCAAAGATTAAAATAACCGAACAGGAGGATTGTTATGGAAATAGAGCTTTACAAAGAAACTTTTGAACAGGAGGTTTTGCAATCGGATATTCCCGTGCTTGTAGACTTTTGGGCAACATGGTGCGGTCCGTGCAAGATGATTGCACCGATTGTGAAAGAAATCGCTGACGAATATGACGGCAAAATTCTTGTCGGCAAGGTTAATGTTGATGAAGAACCCGACCTTACAATGCAGTATAATGTGTCGAGCATCCCGACACTTATGGTGTTTAAGGACGGTCAGCTCGTCAATAGAGCCGTAGGCTATCGTGAAAAAGACGAAATTCTTAAAATGCTCAAGTAAATATCCCGCATAATTCAAAGCCGTGTGTACAGAAAAAGTACGCACGGCTTTTTGTTGTTTATGGTAAATTTTACTGTCGAATTCTGAAAAGGCGGTGGAGAAGAGCCTTGCCGTTGAACGGAATGAGTGGGTACAGGTAGCTTTTGCCGGAGAGGGTGCGGTTTAGGGCGAGAAAAAGCAGGTTAATTATGAATGCAGCTATAAAACCCCAGATATTGAAGATATAGGTCAGTGTTAAAAGCAGAATACGGCAGAATTTTAGGCTGTAGCCGAGTTCGTAGTTCGGCTGGGTATAGTTTGCGACCGTGACGAGTGCCATATAGAGGATTGCTTCCATACTCACCCAACCCGAATTTACGGCAAATTCGCTCAGGGCGATTGCACCGATTATGCTCAGCGGTGTTGTGAGTGAGTTTGGGGTGTTGAGTGCGGCAAGGCGAAGTCCGTCTATGCCCACTTCCATTAAAATCAGTTGCCAAAATATGGGTATGTTCTGTGGTTCGCTCAAAAGTACAAAGCGGAAAATTTGCGGACAGCTGTCGGGATTTTGGAGTGCAAGCAACCACAACGGTGTGATGAATACGGACAGCAGAGTGATGAAATAGCGTGAGAGCCGCAAATATGTTCCGACTACGGGCGAAAAATAGTAGTCGTCCGCTTCTTCGAGAACATCGAAAATTGAAGTCGGCAGAATGAGTGCCGAGGGCGAGTTATCAACAAGGATTACTATGTTGCCTTTCAGAACGGAAGATGCGGCGGTGTCGGGTCGCTCTGTATGCTTGACTTTCGGAAACGGATTGTACCAGCGGTGCTTGTAAAGTGTTTCAATCAGACTTTGCTGATTCATTGTGAGTGACGGAACATTGATTTCGGACAGCCGTTTTTCAAGCGTTTTGAGGAATTTTTGGTCAACTTTGGTATCTATATACATCACGGCAATGTCGGTTTGCGACTGCGTACCTATCTGGTACGCTTTGACGGTGAGGTCGGTGTCACGGATTCTGCGGCGAATGAGGGCGGTGTTCAAGACAAGTGTTTCAACAAAACCGTCGTGACTGCCACGCAGGACTTTATCGTTGTCGGGTTCGCCTGTTTCACGCTGTGGGTATGTTCGGGTGTCGAGCAGAATTACTTTCGAAAATCCCTCGACAAGTAGGGCGGATATTCCGCTTAAAATGTCTGTGCAGATTTTCTTGATGTCGGACGAGGTTTCAACTTCAACATACGGCACGCTGCTTTGTGAAAAATATTCAGCCGATTTGAAATTTTCGTCTTTTAGGTTTTTATAGAAAAATTCAAGAATTTTTTCGGCAATGTCATCTTTGAGAAATCCGTCAACAAAAAAGAACACCGCCCGATGTTCGTTGAGGATGAGGTTACGCTCTATGAGGTCGAAACTTTTTTCGCTTCGCAGAGCGTTTTTTATTATTTTTAGGTTGGTGTCGAAATTTTCGGTGAACATACAAACTCCTTTTTAAAATTGAAAATGGAAAATTGTGGTCGGGTAGCAAAATAGAAAAGTAAAAAACATAATTATGCCCGACCGTAAAATTGTTATTATTTCTACCAATCTGTAGCGGCGGATATTATACGCAGGCAAGTAACGGCACAGATTATATGTTAAAACTAACTTTATAAATTTTGCAAAATGATTGCTATACAGTAGCGGCGAAACGTATTCGCCGCTACAAATGAATACACATTTTTGATAAAATCAAAAGTTATGTGAATAAACAAAAAATTTCATCAAGCGGGCGGATAATATCCGCCCCTACGGGTTATACGCAACTTTTATTGGATTGGACAAACATAGTTTTTTGAAAATTATTTCCACAAATTAAGCTCAAAAGTGTGGAGAAAAAATTATTTTTAAAAATATTTTTTGAAAATTGCATTAAAGTATGCAATTTTTTTGAATTTTGCAGGTATAAGTGAGGGGCGTTGATAAAGCCTCTCGAAAAACGGAGGTGACGAGATATCAGAAAATTGACAGGTAGGGAAAAGAAGTTTTGCAGTTTATTTCTCGGTTCGGGAAATTCCGAGCTTGCCGCAGAAAAGGCAGGCTACACGGGGGATTGTGAGCAGAAGGGGGAAGAGCTTATCTGCCGTCCCGAAATTTCAGCCGAGCTTGAACGGCTGTCACGGCTAAGAGAAAAATCCCTTGCCAACATGGCGGCTGCAGGGTATCAGCGGTTGGCTTTCGGTAGCATTTGCGATGCAATTTCTTTGCTTTACAAAAGTGATCCGAGCAAGGAGGATCTTGAGGGAATGGATTTGTTCCTTGTGTCGGAGATTAAAAGGCCGAAGGACGGTTCAATGGAAATCAAGTTTTTTGACAGGCTAAAGGCACTTGAAAAACTCGGTGCCGGTGGTGAGCATGAAACAGGCGCAAAACAGCTTTTTGATGCCATTTCAAACAGCGCAAGGGCGGTGAATGACAAGGAAAATGGAAATTAAAGCTTTTTCTAAAAAACAGCTTACCGTGCTTTCGTGGTGGAACAGGGAGTCGGCTTTTCGTGACAGGGACGCAATCATCTGTGACGGTGCTGTGCGCAGCGGAAAGACTTTTTGTATGTCGCTGTCGTTCATTCTGTGGAGCTTTTACGATTTTGCAAATTCGGACTTTGCACTTTGCGGAAAGACAATTCGTTCTTTAAGGCGAAATATGATTACGCCCGTGATTCCAATTTTGAAATCACTCGGTTTTAAGTGTGAAGAAAAGCTGTCGCAGAATATTTTGACCGTGAGCGTTAACGGAGTGATGAACAGGTTTTATCTTTTCGGAGGCAAGGACGAGTCATCCGCATCACTTATTCAGGGCATGACGCTTTCGGGTGTGCTTTTTGACGAGGTTGCGTTGATGCCGAGGTCGTTCGTTGAACAGGCATTGGCGAGATGTTCCGTGTCGGGTTCAAGATTTTGGTTTAATTGCAATCCCGAATTTCCTGAGCATTGGTTCTACCGTGAGTGGATTAAAAAGTGCGGTGACAAAAATGCGTTGTATCTGCACTTTACAATGCAGGACAATCCGTCTTTGAAGCCCGAGGTTGTCAAGAGGTATGAAAGTCTGTATTCGGGTGTGTTTTACGAGAGGTTCGTAAAAGGCAGATGGGTAGCCGTTTTCGGTGCGGTTTATCCGTTTATGGACAATGAAAGGATGTACTGCGATATTCCGTCGGACATTGAAAGCTGGGCGGTATCGTGCGATTACGGTACTGTTAACCCCGCATCATTCGGCTTGTGGGGCAGAAAAAACGGTGTGTGGTACAGGGTTGACGAATACTACTTCAACTCACGCACTCAGGGCTTTCAAAAAACCGACGAGGAGCATTATGACGGACTTGAAAAGCTGATTGACGGGCGGAAAATCGAATGTGTGATTGTCGATCCGTCCGCCGCAAGCTTTATTGAGGTTATAAGGAGACACGGAAAATACACGGTTGTGTCGGCTGAAAACAATGTTATCAACGGCATAAGACAGACTTCGCAGGCTTTGAAGGACAGAAAAATCAGAATCTGCAAAAATTGCAGAGCCGCAAGAAGGGAATTTTCGCTTTACCGTTGGGACGGCTCGGGGCGCAGTGACGCACCTGTTAAGGAAAACGATCATGCAATGGACGACATAAGATATTTTGTCGCTACGAAAATTTACGGTTGTGACGGATTCTTTGCCGTTGCAACCAAAAGACAGGAGGAAACAGCTTGAGGCTTGGCATAAAAAATAAAAAGACCGAGAGCATAAAGACGGTGCAGACCGTTTTGAGAGAAACGAGAAATAATTCGCCGATTTTCTCACGATTTGCCGTTCAGACAAGAACGGAAAGGCAGCTGTACACAACTTTGCGTGAGTCTGTGCCGATTATTGATGCGGCACTCTGCAAAATTATCAGACTTATCGGCGGATTCAAAATTGTGACTTTATCGGCTGAAAGTCAGAAGATTGCCGACAGCTTTGTTAAAAATGTCCGCACAAACGGTGAAATGACGGGACTTGAAAGCTTTGTGCTTTGCTATCTTGATTCGCTTCTCACCTACGGACAGGCGGTCGGTGAGATTGTTCCCGATAGTGACGGTGAAGGAATTTGCGCATTGTACAATGCAAGCCTTGACGATGTTGAAATCAGAGCGGATTCTTCTCCGCTGAAGCTTGCGGTTTACACACTCGGCAACGGTACAGCCGAAGAACCTAAGCATCCGGAAAGGATTTTTGCAACACTGCTTAATCCCAAGCCGGGTACTGTGTGCGGTACTTCCATACTCAGCGGTCTGCCGTTTGTCAGCTCAATACTTTTGAGGATTTTTGAGTCGGTAAAAACAAACTGGGAGAGGGTTGGCGATATCCGTTTTGCGGTTACTCTCAATCCCGATTCAAACGGTTCGGCTGTGAGCAGAGAAAATGCACAGGCGGTTGCCGATGAGTGGAAAAAGGCGATGAGAAGCGACAGCGTGTGTGATTTTGTGTCGGTCGGCGATGTCAGCGTTAAGGTTATCGGCGCTGAAAGTGATATGCCCGACTGTGACATTCCCGTAAGGCATATTCTTGAGCAGATTATTGCAAAGCTTGGTATTCCGCCGTTTCTGCTCGGCATTTCGTGGTCGAGTACGGAGAGAATGAGCGAACAGCAGGCGGATATTCTCACAAGCGAGCTTGCCTACTACCGCACAGTGCTTGAACCCGTGATTACAAAAATTGTGTCGGCTCATCTTAAAATGTGCGGTTATAACGACAGCTTTAAGATTGAGTGGGACAAGATTAATCTTCAGGATGCGGTTGAGCTTTCTCAGGCAAGACTTAACAATGCAAATGCGATGAACATTGAAAGACAGATTGGAGCGGAGGTGCAGAATGAAGGATAACAAACTTATTAAAAGCGGTGTTTCGGGCGTTGTTGACGGTGAAAATCAGACTGTCGGCGATGATGAACTCGAACTGATTAACCGCTTTACAAGGCGAAATCTTGCAAAAAATGAGGTGTATGCGTTTTCGGTTGTGCTGTGTGACAACGATGTTGACCGTGACGGCGAACGCTTTACAACAGATTCGCTTTATGAGCTTGAAAAGCTTTTTGTCGGCAAGACGGGAATTATTGACCACAATCCGAGTGCCAAAAATCAGACGGCAAGAATTTTCAGTTGTAAGGTTGAGAAAATTGACGGTCAGAAAACGGCTTTGGGTGACGATTACTTTAGGCTCAAGGCAAGGGCATATCTTCCCGTTTGTGAGAGCAACAGGGATATTATCCTTGCGATTGACAGCGGAATTATCAAGGAAGTAAGCGTTGGCTGTGCCGTTGACAGGGTTGTGTGCAATGTGTGCGGTGAGGACATCTCGATGTGTACTCACAAAAAGGGCGAGGTTTACGGCTCAAAGCTTTGTTGCGGTGAACTTGTGAACCCGTATGACGCATACGAATGGAGCTTTGTTGCCGTGCCGTCACAAAAGAGGGCAGGCATTACGAAAGGTCACAAAATTTTTGGAAAGGAAAATGATATGGAGAAAATTCTTAAAGCCATTGAAAACAAAAAGGCTTTTGCACTTGATGAGAGTGACAGCAGAAAGCTGTGCGAATATATTGACGGGCTTAAAAAGTCGGCTAAGGACGGTGTGCTGTACCGTGAAAGCCTTACCCGTGATGTTGTGGGACTTGCCGCTTTTGTTCAGCCTGACATTTCGGGCGAAACAATGGAGAGCGTTGCAAAGAGCATGACAATTGAACAGCTCAGAGAATTTAAGTCAGCATTTGAAAAGAAAAAGAAAGCAGCTTTTGAGCCTGTTCCGCAGCTTTACTGCAAGCAGGACAAGAGAAATAACACCGTGGAAAACGGTCAGTTCAGTATTTAACGGAGGTATGATTATGAATGTAAATTTTAACGGTTATGGCGAAAATGCCGCAACATTTATTGCAGACAAAACAATTACGGAGGCAGGCGTGCCTGTTAAGATGAAGGACAACGGCACTGTTGCAAAATGTGACGCAAGCGAGAACTTTTGCGGTGTGTGCGTAAGCGTGAGAGGCGGTTATGCGGTTGTTCAGCTTTCGGGTTATGTAAAGGTTAAGAGCGACAAGAAAATTGCTGTGGGTTACAAAAAGCTTTCTGCAACGGCAGGCGGTGGCGTGTCGGTTACAACAACCGGCAGAGAGTACCTTGTGCTTGACTCAACAGACACTTCGGTAGGATTTATTCTTTGATAAGGGGAGGAAGATATTATGGCAAATTTTGAAAATATTACAATTGAAAAGGGTATGTATCAGACAAAGGGCGGAATTTCGGGCGCACTTGAAAAGCTTGATCCGTCAGAAAATTACAGAGGTACTGCACTTGAGGGACTTGACGCATTTTCCCGTCAGCTCAAACGCTTTGACATTAAGGTTAAGGGCAGAAACAGTGACTGCGTTGAAAAGTTTTTTCAGAGTTCAAACTCTGCGGCACTTTTCCCCGAATATGTGAGCAGAGCCGTTATGCAGGGCATGGAGAGAGCGGATATTCTCCCGAACCTTGTGGCAACCGTGACAGACATTGAGGGTATGGATTACCGCAGTATTGCATCTGTTCCGAGTGAGGATGATAAGAGTCTTAAACTCGTCGGCGAGGGTGCAAAGATTCCGCAGACTGAGGTTAAGACAAGAGAAAACCTTGTTAAGCTTCACAAGCGTGGCAGAATGCTTGTTGCATCATATGAGGCACTTCGCTTTCAGCGTCTTGACCTCTTTACCGTAACACTCAATCAGATTGGCGCATATATTGCAAGAGCACAGCTTAAAGATGCGATTGATGTGCTTGTGAACGGTGACGGCAATGAAAATCCCGCCGGCACACTTGGTGTTGCAACAGGCGGCAAGGTTACATATGAGGACCTTTTAAAGCTCTGGACAGAGCTTGCCCCGTATGAACTCAACACAATTCTTGCGTCAACTCCCGAAATGCAGAAGATTCTTTCGCTTTCTCAGCTTCAGGATTCAAACGCAGGTCTTGATTTTCAGGCTACGGGCAGAATGATTACACCTCTCGGTGCAAGCCTTCTTCACACTCCTGAGCTTGAGGGCGGTAAGATTATCGGTCTTGACAAAAACTGTGCGCTTGAAATGGTTCAGGCAGGCGGTGTTGTTACAGATTACGACAAGCTTATTGACCGTCAGCTTGAAAGAGCCGCAGTTACCTGTACCGCCGGTTTTTCAAAAATCTTTACAGAGGCGTCAAAGGTGATGAGCTGTTAAGGAGGGATTGCCTTGAACATTGCAAACATTACAAAGCGTTTTGCCTTATACAGCGGTATTGACGGCACTGAAACTTACAAATGGAAAAGCATTATTGACGATGCCATGGTGTATGTTAATTCGATTGTTACGAAGGGAAATCTTTCGGAAGATGACGAATTAAGACTTGAAAACCTATGTGCCGTTTACGCTTTTAAGTTGTATTCCCTTTGCAATGATGACAGCATTTCTTCTTTTTCCGCAGGTGATTTGAAAATTTCATCATCTGCGGACGGCGAAAGCCGTGCCGAAAAGCTGTGGAGGGAATATGCCGACAAGTCGCAGGATCTTATCGGTAGAGAAAAATTTTTGCTTGGGGTGATATGATGAATATTTCACCGTCTATCGGGAAAATATTAAACAGATACGGCTGTGATGTTACCGTTAAAAACGGAGATGAAACGGTTAAGACAAAGGCTTTTATCTCACCTTTGAGATACAACTATAATCAAAACTCCGACAATGTACGGCATAGACTCGGAATGAGAAAAACAAAGCTGTTTTTATTTATTGCACCGCCCGATGTTTTGCTTAATTCGGGAAAAAGCGTAATAGAAAGTGAAAACGGTAAATATACTGTTAAAAGGTGCGAAAAATATTATGTGAAGGACAATCCGATTTATGTAAGGGCTGTTCTGTGTGCATACAGGGAAGAAACGAGGGATGATTTTGAATAGAATTGAGAAACAGGTTGACCGTATTATTGCAGGCTTAAAGGTAAATGAGGCTTTGAAAAATGTTAGGTTTATAAGAGAGTACGGCTCTGATGAAGCACCGTCACCCGTGAACGGAATGACTGCCGTTGTGTCGGTGAGAGATATGTCAACGGAGAAGAGCTATATCGGCGGATACCTTTCACCGTCTATCAAGGGCGAAAGCTACAGCGCAGGAGTTGAAATCAGGGTGTATGCTCCTGCAACCGAGAACGGAAGCGGTCTTTCGGAAGTGGTAAGCGAAATTCTTCTCGGACTTAAAACTGCCGACGCTGAAAAGACGATTACCCACAGCGAGGCGGCTTCAATTGAATTTGATCCCGATATGAACGCAATTTACAGAACGGTGAGTCTTAATATGGAATTCTGTCTTTGTGAGGAGGTTTAAATGGACGGCTTTGAATTTGAAAACTGCGGAAATGCTGTGTTGAAATGTGAGGGGAAAATTCTCGGCGGTGTTGAAAGGGCAGCCTGTACAAGAAAGAACTCCTTCACGGAAATCAAGGAATTTTTCAATGACAAGCCCGTTGAAAGGATTGTTTCAAATGAATGGGAACTCACATTTGAAATGAGGCTTACTGACGAAACTCCGTTTTTGGAGCGTGACAGCTTTAAGAGTCTTGAACTTGACCTTGCAAAGAAGAAAATCATTTACACGGATTGCAAAGTGCTTGAATTTTCAAGCGTTACTCAGGGCAGAGGAAGTATTCTTGCAACCGTGAAAATCAGTGCCGACGAGAGGAAAATTATATGAATGATAAAAATTCAGACGAACTTTACAGGCTTGCGGAGTCTGAAAACGGCGGTAAAGATACCGAAATGTTGGGTGAATTCCTTGAAAGGGAAAGCCGCCGTTACAGTCGCAGACTTGACGAAGAAGAGGAGGCGAAAAGCCGATGAAACAGGTGCCGATGAAATTCGGTGAATATGTGTGGCATCACAATCCGCAGAATATCAGCTTTGAATGTGACAAGAGCGTTGCAGAAATGAAAAGTCCGTTCGGCGAAGCTTCCGTTCAGGATATGGGGCGGAAGAATATGAAAATCAGCGGTTCGGGACAGCTGTACGGCGAGGATTGTGCAGAACAGTTTGAAAGGCTGTTTGAGGTGTTCAAAAACAGCGGAAAAGAAGTGCTCTCGGTTCCGAACCTGCCGAGCATTTATGCTGTGTTTGAAAAGCTTGAAATAAAGGGAGAGCCAAAGCCGAATGTGCTTGAATACAGCTTTGTGTTCCGTGAGGTTATGGAGAAAAAGCAGAAAACGGAAACTACATATTTTGACTGTGAAAGCGGACAAACCCTGTGGGATGTTTCGTACAAAACGGGGACAAAAATTGACGAACTTGTGCGGCTGAATCCCGATGTAAAGTTTCCCGATGATGACCTTGGAACAAAGAGGGTGAAGCTGTGCTGAGTTACTTTTTTACGGACAAAAACGGCAAGAAATTTGAAATCAAAAATGTTCTCACGGCGGAAATTTCGGCAGATGTTGATGTGCCAGCCGATGAACTCGTGCTGGTGATGCCGTATGATGAAAGGTTCAGAAATGCCGATATGTTTGAAGTCTATGACGATGAAGCACTTGTGTTTGTGGGACAGGCTGACGAGATTGTGAGCATTGTTCAGAACAGCGGTGCGATTGTAAGGCTGAGTGCAAGAAGTCTTGCCGGAAGGCTTCTCGACAATGAGGCAGAGCCTGTTACATATGTGAACCCAGCGGCAAAGTTCATTTTTGAAAGGCATTTAAAGCCGTTCGGAATTGCCGGCTATGACGGTGACGAACACGCATTTATGGGCAAAATTAAGATTGAAAAAGGTATGACCGAGTGGCAGGTGCTTGAAAAGTTTTGCAGCGGCAGATACGGCAAAAGTCCAAGAATTACGGGCGCAGGATTTGCCCTGATGTGCGGAACTTACGGCGGTGCAAAGCCGATTGTGTTCGGCAGAAACGGAGTAGGTTATACATCTCTGCGTGAGTACATAAAGCCGTGCAAGGTGATTTCAAAGGTCAAACTCCGCACCGAGGAATACGGCGGGTACAAGAGCGTTATCGGAAACAACAGCCTTGACGGCAGAATTAAGAGAGTGAGGTATGTAAACGCTATTCTCGACAACAATGCAGTTAAAACAGCTGACAGAATGATTGAAAACGGCAACAGGCAGAGCTTTGAGATTATGATTGAATGTCCGAAATGCTTGTGCGGAATTGTCGGCAGAAAAGCTGTTATTGACGACAGACTTGTCGGAAAAAGAGAGGGTTTGGTTGTGAAAAGCATTAAATATTCACTCGGGAAAAACGGTGAAAGCACTACGGTTGTGCTTGGAAAGGAGAACGGCGATGTGGCTGATGAATTACATAACTAAAAATTCAATTACCGCACCTAAAGCAGAAAAGGGCGGCGTGAAAAGTTCGGGAAACACCGTTTCGGTTGATTCTTCGGAAGAACACAGGGAGATAAAATGTTGCGTGCCGTACGGCTTTGCAAGCGTTGTTCCTGTGGGAGAATCGGCGGTTGTATTGCCACTTTCAAACGGTGAAGTGAGCCTTGGTGTGCTTGCGAAAAATGTTGAGCTTGATGAGGGCGAGGTTATGCTCTCGTCAAAGGGCGGAGCGAGTATCGTTCTGAAAAATGACGGCAGAGTTCTCATCAACGGTAAGGCGGTGTAGAATGAGGGACACAATGATTAAAAACGGTGATATTGTTATCGGCTCTTCAGGTAGTACGGTGTTGCTTGAGGGGCTTGACGCAAAATTTCAGCAGGCTGTGATTTGCATTTCTGCAAAACTCGGCGGATTTGTTTATGACCGAGAACTCGGCTCGACTGTTATTTTGCAGGGCGAAACACTTTCGGTAAAACAGCTTGAGCTGCTTGCCAATGAATCGCTTGCCGAAATTGAAAACACCTTTGCAAGTGTTAAAGAAACAGGTGATGTTATCGTAATTGATTTGACAATTGACGGAATTACAAGGGAGGTGCAGATAAATGGAAACTTATGATGAAATTTACGGCAGAATGAAGAATGCTTATGAGCGGGAAACAGGCGACAGCTTTAACGAGGTGAGCGACATTGCAATCAGGCTCAAGGTGCTTGCCGGCGAGATTTTTAAGCTGCAGACGAATCTTGAATGGTGGAAAAGACAGATGTTTGCAGTGAGCGCAAGCGGTGAATGCCTTGATAAACTCGCATCGCAGAGAGGTCTTGAACGCAAAAGGGCTATGAAATCAACAGGCGAGCTTACATTCAGCATCGCCCAGCCGTGCAGTCACGATATTATAATTCCGAAAGGCTGTGTTGTGGCTACCGCTGATACAGTTCCTGTTCGCTTTGTGACAACCGAGGATGAGGAAATAAGTGCAGGCAACACGCTTGTGAGTGTGTATGCCGATGCGGAACAGGCAGGCAGTAACGGCAACATTGCTCCCTACAGTGCAGTGATTCCTGTCAGCGTTCCTACCGAAATTGAAACCGTGACAAACCGCTCAACATTCAGCGGCGGTTGTGATGCCGAAACTGATGACGAGCTTCGCAAACGCATAAGAGATACATATGTCAACACCTCTAACGGTACAAATGCGGCATATTATGAACAGCTTGCACTCTCGGTTGACGGTGTGGCTAAGGCTTGTGCCGTTGGCAAGGTGAGGGGCGTCGGCACTGTTAATGTATATATTACAGGTTCAGATGCCACCGTCAGCACTGATGTTGTTGCAAAAGTTCAGAAAATCGTTGAAAAGCAGAGAGAGTTGAATGTTGATGTTATCGTTGCCAACGCTCAGCGTACAGCGTGCAATATGAGCGTGACGGTTTATGCCGAGGACGGCTATTCTTCGTCAGAGGTAAAATCTTTGCTTGAAAACGCTTTTGCGGATTATGTGAATTCCATTCCGATTGGCGGAACTTTTCATCTTACGGAACTCGGTGCAAAGCTCATTGCAACGGGGTGCATAAATAACTACACTTGGAATACCGATATGCAGGATGTGACTGCGGCAAAATCGCAGTGCTTTACCGTTGGCAAAATTACGATTGGGGTGAAATGATGAACAGCTTTGGTTCAATGAAAACAAAATTAGAAAGTACGGGGCTTTATAAGATTACGGACAGTTCAAATATTAAGGCAGAACTTTCAGCGTATGCAGATGGACTTAATGCGGTGTTTGATACGCTTGAAATGATGGAAAAAGAGCTGTTTATCGACACGGCGGAGGATTTTGGAATTACCGAAAGAGAAAGATTTGTCGGCAAGGTGCGTGACGAATATTCTCTTGAGAAACGCAGAAATATGCTCAAAATCTCGGAGCAGAAAGTTGGCGGAAAATGCACTCCCGACGATTTCAAACAGATTGTCAGAGGTTACGGTGTGGAAAATTTCACCTTTCAGGAAGCACCGTCAAGAAATCGTCTTGCGATAAATATTTCTGACAGTAAAACCGATGCAGAGAAAAAATATATTGAAAAATGCGTAAACGCAGATTTTCCGTTACATCTTAATGTGATAATTTCTTATGTAAATGCATAAAATCCTGATTGAAATTTTAATCAAGCTATGTTGATAAATTTTGCAGCCTTGCAAAACCATTCAAATAATTAAATAACCATGACCAAAAATAAAAATGACAAGTTGAAAAATCTCAGCTTGTCATTTTTCTGTTTGTGTATTTTATTTTTCAGTATAAACTTTTTGTTGACTTTATTTGTGTGTGGATGTACAATGTATAACAAATGATATATAACTAATGTTATTAAACGGAGTGATAATATGCCGCCAAAGCCAAAGTTCGGCAAAGCTGAAATTATAAATGCAGGATTGACGATTGCTAAAAATGAGGGGTTGGATCAAGTGACTGCAAGGTCAATAGCCAAAACGCTCGGAAGTTCGGTTTGCCCTGTGTTTTCGTATTTTGATAATATGGAACATCTCAAAAACGAAATAGTTGTTGCCGCAAAAGCAGAATATAAAAAATATGTCAAAAAAGGTCTTTGCGAAGATGTTGCTTTTAAAGGGGTCGGCAAACAGTACATACTTTTTGCTGTGCAAGAGCCGAAACTTTTCAGGCTTTTGTTTATGAGTGAAAAGGAAAGTGTTCCGAATTTGTCGAGTATTCTTCCTGAAATAGATGAAAGTTATGAGCAAATACTGAACTCAATAGTTGACGGCTACGGATTTTCAACTGAAAAAGCGGAATGGCTCTACAAACATCTGTGGATTTATACGCACGGAATTGCCACGCTTTGTGCCACTAAGATGTGTCGGTTTACAGATGATGAAATAAGCAAAATGATGACTGAGGTGTGCAAATCTCTGATTGTTACCATTATGAGAGGTGATATCTGATGATTGAAGTTAAAAATTTGACAAAATATTACGGCAAAGGCGAAAGCAGATTTAAGGTGTTGGATAACATAAATTTAAAAATTGCACAAGGGGATTTTGCCGTAATTCTCGGCGCTTCGGGTTCGGGAAAGTCAACATTACTGAATGTTCTTTCGGGACTTGAAAAAGCCGACAGCGGAGAAGTTTGTTTGGACGGAAAAGATATTTGCAGTATGAGTGAAAGCGAACGCACAAAATTTCGCAGAGATAATGTAGGCTTTATTTTTCAGCAGTACTATCTTTTGCCGAATATGAATGTCGATAAAAATGTCCGTATGGGTGCAGATTTGGCGTCAAACAGCGATTACAGAAAAATTATAAGTGCCGTCGGACTTGATGACAAAGTTAAAAAATATCCCGGAGAACTTTCGGGCGGAGAGCAACAGCGAGTGGCAATTGCCAGAGCGCTTGCCAAAAAGCCTACCGTGTTGTTCCTTGATGAGCCGACAGGTGCGCTTGATGAAAAAACAGGCAGACAGGTGCTTGATGTGATTACAAAATTGCAGTCGGAACAGGGATTTACGATGATTATGGTAACGCATAACATTAATATTGCCGAAATGGCGAATACGGTGATTAAGGTGAGTGACGGAAAAATTGCCGAAGTGTATAAAAATGATGTGCGTAAATCTGCATTTGAAATAGGTTGGTGATTTTGTGATTGTCGGAATAAAAGATATAGTAAAAATGGCGGCTATCTCTGTTGTGTCATTATGTGCCGTGTTTGTGTGTGCTTTATTTGTGAATTACGGCATTGACATTGCGTCGGTTGAAGCGCTTATAACAACCCCCGAAGCACAAATGATGTATGATACGCAGATTGCAACATCAAAAGTGATTGTAGGTGCATCGGGCGGCAGTCTTGCATTTACTTCGGTCATTCTCTTGATTTTCTACATTAAAAATTACATAGACAGTCACGGCAAAGAGCTTGGTATATTAAAAGCTTTGGGATATTCCGAGATCAGCATTGCCTGCCGCTTGTGGGTGTTTGCCTTGAGCGTGTTTGTGGGAACTTCTCTCGGTTATGCCGTTGCAAGTGTGTATATGCCTCGACTGTACGAACTTCAAAATAATCTTAGCCTTTTTCCCGAATTTAGTCCGAAATTTCACTTTGAAGTTTTGGTTATTCTCGTGATTTTGCCGACTGTATTTTTTGCGTTGATTTCAATTTTTTATGCTTTTGTAAAGTTGAAAATGCCTGCGGTCAATATGCTGAAAGGAATTGAAAAACAGCCGAAAAAAGTTAAAAAGGTTAAAGCCGATGATTTTAGCTTCTTAAAAGATATGAAGAGAAATACCCTGAGAAGCAGAAAAATACTGGCGTTTTTTGCAGGATTTTCAGCGTTTTGTTTTTCGGCAATGTTGCAGATGGCGGCATCTATGGGCGAATATGCGAGCGATGAAATGGGATTTATTGTGCTGTTGATAGGTCTTACGCTTGCATTTGTGACCTTGTATTTGTCGCTGTCAAGCGTGGTAAAGGCTAATCAAAAGACAATTGCCATGATGAAAGTTATCGGCTACTCGCAAAAAGAGTGTGCAGATTCAGTGATTAATTGCTACAGACCGATTGCGGATGTCGGCTTTGTTATAGGCTCGTTATATCAGTATTTGCTGATGAATATGATGGTCAATGTGGTGTTTTCCGATTTGCTCGGAGTTAAACCCAAGTATAGCTTCGATTGGAATAGCTTTTGGATTACACTTGTGCTTTTTGTAGTAATCTATGAGGGCGCAATGATGTTCTTTTCACACCAAATAAAAAATCAGTCCGTAAAATCCGTTATGCAGGAATAAAAAACCGCTCTCATATTTGAGAGCGGTTTTTAGGTTAATTCAAAATATATGTCAACTGTAATTGACAATTTGTTCAAGGGAAAAAAGAAGTGTGCCGCTTGATTTTGTATCGGCTGTTATCTTTTCATCAAAACCGTTTTCAGAGAACAGTGCATAGTAAATCTGCCTATAAACATAAAAACACCTCTTATGCTATCTAATCTTGATTTACTAAATCGTGATTTGGTATTATTACACCCAAGAACAAATGTAAAATCAATAGATTTTGCAAAAACAATAAAAATTTTCAAAATACGCCGTTATATAAATTGTGGGAAACCTTTAAAGATTTTTATAAGACATAAAAAAGACCTTGCAGAGTAAAATCTGCAAGGTCAAATTTATATCAGGAATAAACTTGTATTAAGTTACCTGTCAATACATCCTGTGTGGATTACTTGTTTGCGATAGCAGCCTGAGCAGCAGCAAGACGAGCAATCGGAACACGGAACGGTGAACATGATACATAGTCAAGACCGATCTTGTGGCAGAACTCAACAGAAGAAGGATCGCCGCCGTGCTCACCGCAGATACCAACATGGAGCTTGTTGTTTACAGGCTTACCGAGTTTGATAGCTGTTTCCATGAGCTTGCCAACGCCTGTCTGGTCAAGCTTAGCGAACGGATCGTTCTCGAAGATCTTAGCATCATAGTAAGCGTTGAGGAACTTACCTGCGTCATCTCTTGAGAAGCCGTATGTCATCTGTGTAAGGTCGTTAGTACCGAAGCAGAAGAAGTCAGCTTCCTTAGCAATCTCATCAGCTGTAAGAGCAGCTCTTGGGATTTCGATCATTGTACCAACTTCGTACTTGAGGTCGATGCCTGCAGCAGCGATTTCAGCGTCAGCTGTTTCAACAACAACCTTCTTAACGAACTTGAGTTCCTTAACATCGCATACGAGCGGAATCATAATTTCAGGCTCAACTGTCCAGTCTGCATGTGCCTTCTGAACATTGATAGCAGCACGGATAACTGCCTTTGTCTGCATCTTTGCAATTTCAGGATATGTTACTGCAAGACGGCAGCCACGGTGACCCATCATTGGGTTGAACTCGTGGAGTGAAGCGATGATTGTCTTAATGTCTTCAACGCTCTTACCCTGAGCAGCTGCGAGCTTCTCAATGTCAGCTTCCTCTGTAGGAACGAACTCGTGAAGCGGCGGATCAAGGAATCTGATTGTTACAGGATTGCCTTCGAGTGCCTCATAAAGAGCCTCAAAGTCGCCCTGCTGATAAGGAAGAATCTTGTCAAGAGCAGCTTCTCTTTCTTCAACTGTATCTGAGCAGATCATCTCTCTGAATGCAGCGATTCTGTCCTCTTCAAAGAACATATGCTCTGTACGGCAAAGACCGATACCTTCAGCACCGAGCTCACGAGCCTTCTTAGCGTCAGCAGGTGTATCAGCGTTTGTTCTAACCTTAAGAGTTCTGTACTTGTCAGCCCAAGCCATGATTCTGCCGAATTCACCTGCGATTGTAGCGTCAACTGTTGGGATAACGCCGTCGTAGATGTTACCTGTAGAACCGTCGATTGAAATGTAGTCACCCTCGTGGAATTCCTTGCCTGCGAGTGTGAACTTCTTGTTAGCCTCGTCCATTGCGATGTCGCCGCAACCAGATACACAGCATGTACCCATACCACGAGCAACAACGGCAGCGTGTGATGTCATACCGCCGCGAACTGTGAGGATACCCTGTGAAGCCTTCATACCTGTGATATCCTCAGGTGAAGTTTCAAGACGAACGAGAACAACCTTTTCGCCTTTAGCGTTCCAGTTTTCAGCATCTTCAGCTGTGAATACGATCTTACCGCAAGCAGCACCAGGAGAAGCGCCGAGGCCCTTACCGATTGGTGTAGCAGCCTTAAGAGCAGCAGCATCGAACTGTGGGTGAAGAAGTGTGTCAAGGTTACGAGGATCGATCATTGCAACAGCTTCTTCTTCTGTTCTCATGCCCTCGTCAACGAGGTCACAAGCAATTTTAAGAGCAGCCTGAGCTGTTCTCTTACCGTTTCTTGTCTGGAGCATATAGAGCTTCTTGTTTTCAACAGTAAACTCCATGTCCTGCATATCTCTGTAGTGGTTTTCGAGTGTCTGACAAACATTCTGGAACTGCTCGAAAGCTTCGGGGAACTCTTCAGCCATCTTAGCGATTGGCATAGGAGTACGAACACCTGCAACTACGTCTTCGCCCTGTGCGTTGATGAGGAACTCACCCATGAGCTTCTTCTCACCTGTAGCAGGATCTCTTGTAAATGCAACACCTGTACCGCAATCGTCGCCCATGTTACCAAATGCCATTGACTGTACGTTAACGGCAGTACCCCATGAATAAGGGATATCGTTGTCACGACGGTAAACGTTTGCACGAGGGTTGTCCCATGAACGGAATACAGCCTTAACTGCGCCCATGAGCTGTTCCTTAGGATCGTCAGGGAAGTCCTGACCGATTTTCTCTTTGTATTCAGCCTTAAACTGGCCTGCAAGCTCCTTAAGATCGTCAGCTGTAAGCTCTACGTCATAAGTAACGCCTCTCTCAGCCTTCATCTTGTCGATGAGCTCTTCAAAATATTTCTTACCTACTTCCATAACTACGTCAGAATACATCTGAATGAATCTTCTGTAGCAGTCCCAAGCCCAACGAGGGTTGTTTGACTTCTTAGCGATAACTTCAACAACATCTTCGTTAAGACCGAGGTTAAGGATTGTATCCATCATACCCGGCATTGAAGCACGAGCACCTGAACGAACTGAAACGAGGAGGGGGTTCTCCTTGTCGCCGAACTTCTTGCCTGTGATCTCTTCCATCTTTACGATGTACTCGTTGATCTGACCCTGAATTTCAGCGTTGATTTCTCTGCCGTCCTCATAATACTGAGTACAAGCTTCTGTTGTAATTGTGAAGCCCTGTGGTACAGGAAGTCCAAGACCTGTCATTTCTGCAAGGTTGGCACCCTTACCGCCGAGGAGCTCACGCATGTTAGCATTACCTTCTGTAAAAAGGTAAACCCATTTGTTTGCCATAACTGGTAATCCTCCTAAAAAATAAATTTAGATATACGGCTGTGGCAGACTTACCCCTTGGTAAAACCTGCCTGCTTGTATAAGCCTATCGAATATTATAACAAACTTTGGTCAAAATAGCTATATTTTTTTCAAACTTTTTTCTTATAAAAAACAGGTTTTATTTTCGACAATATTGTATAAATCGTTTAAAATGCCTTTTTTTGCCCGATTTTTGTAATTTTCTCTTGAAATTTGTGATTTTTGTGAGATAATATTATGGTATGAACGAGTGCCTTGTGACAGGACTGTCTGCATCTTTGTTGTTTTGTCACAGATAAAAGGAGAAAAAATGAAGAATTGTGCCGTTATCCTCGCAGGCGGCGAGGGCAAAAGAATGAAATCCGACAAACCGAAAACATTGTCGGAGGTGCTCGGCAGACCGATGCTCTGCTGGGTTATGTCGGCTTTAAGGAAAGTCGGTATTGACGACATCTGTGTTGTCAAGGGCTTTAAAAAAGAGTGTGTCGAAGAGTATCTTTCAACCCTCGATTTTTCCGTTGAAAGCGTGTTTCAGGCTGAAAGACTCGGAACAGGTCACGCTGTGATGATGGCAAAGGATTTCCTTAAAAAGCACAGCGGCAATGTTATTATTCTCAACGGCGATGCTCCGTTTATGGACAGCAAGACTATTGAGGATTCCCTGAAGGCTCATATTGAGAACGGTTGTGCCGCAACGGTTATTTCCGCAAAGGTTGACGATCCGACAGGTTACGGCAGAATTGTCCGTGACGAAAACGGAAATCTGCGTGCAATTGTTGAGCAGAAAGACGCTGATGAGGAAACTCTCAAAATAAATGAAGTAAACTCGGGCGGTTTCTGGTTTGATTGTCAGCTTCTTCTTTCGGTTCTCGACAGAATCAAGTCGGATAACAGCGCAAAGGAATATTATCTTCCCGACGCAATCAAGCTTTTGCTTGAGGACGGAAGAAAGGTCGGAGCATTCACGGCTCAGTGCAGTGATACGGTTCTGGGTGCAAATGATCCGGCTCAGCTTGAACAGCTTAACGAAATTGCAAGAGCAAAGGGTTACAGCTGTTAATTGCTCGGTTAATCATTGGTAAACATATACTACACACATTAAAATTCAAAGGAGTTATTGCAATGAATTTTCACGGTAAGGACATTAAAATTTTCACCGGCAGTTCAAATGTTGATGTAGCTCAGGGAATTGCAGGCTGTCTCGGTCTGCCGCTTGGTAAGAGTGACTGTACACAGTTCTCGGACGGCGAAATCTCTGTTTCTCTTCACGAATCTGTTCGTGGCAGCGACTGCTTTATTGTTCAGTCAACCTGTGCTCCCGTCAACGACAATCTTATGGAAATGCTCATAATGATTGATGCCATGAAGCGTGCGTCTGCTGCAAGAATCACAGTTGTTATGCCATACTTCGGTTATGCAAGACAGGACAGAAAAGCTAAGGCAAGAGATCCGATCTCGGCTAAGCTTTGTGCAGACATCATCACCTGTGCAGGTGCTGACCGTGTGCTTACAATGGATCTTCACGCAAATCAGATTCAGGGCTTCTTCAACATTCCTGTTGACCACCTTCAGGGCGCATCACTTCTTGCCAACCACATGAGAGAAAAAATCGGCGGCAAAAATGATGATTATATCGTTGTATCTCCCGACCTCGGTTCTGTAACCCGTTCAAGAAACTTCGCTTCAAAAATCGGCACAGGTCTTGCTATTATCGACAAGAGAAGACCGAAGGCTAATGTTTGTGAGGTTATGAACATCATCGGTGACGCAAAGGGTAAGAAGGTTATCCTTGTTGACGATATGATCGACACAGCAGGTACTCTCTGCAATGCCGCTAATGCTATTGTTGAAAAGGGCGGTGCAACAGAGGTTTACGCTTGTGCTACTCACGCAGTTCTTTCCGGTCCTGCAATTGAAAGAATTCAGAACAGTGCCATCAAGGAAGTTGTTCTTCTTGACACAATTCCTGTTCCGAAGGAAAAGATGATTGACAAGTTCACAATTCTTCCTGTTGCGCCTACATTTGCAGAGGCTATCGCAAGAATCTATAATGACAAGCCTTTCACAGCCGCTTTCGGTTGATAAGCAAACAATTTAATTATGTGAATAAACAGGCGGGTTTTGACTAACCCGCCGTTTCGCAGTTTTACTGCAAATTTTTCAGGGATAAAACGGTACAATATGTGAGGGTGATTTAATTTTGTTTGGTATAGTTTACGGCTCCGATTCAGATAACAAAATAATGAACAGCTTTGTCGATGAGTACGAAGTGTGGTGCAATGAGGGCAAAAATCCGGATATTGCGTCAATCGACCTCGACTTTGCGCTTGACCTGCAGAAGAAACGACTTGACGAAAAGGGTGTAAGGATTCAGACCGCTTTTACCGATAAGGAAACGGTGAAGGATGAAACCCCGGTAAATGCTTTTACTGCCTACGATATGGGCGAATGTAAGAGTAACATTGCGACAAAGACATATGAGGTCACGGAGAAATACTTTAAAGACGGAAAGAAAAAGAAAAAAATCAAGGACAGATTTTTCTTCTACACAATGATTACAAGGCTTGAAAACCAAAATTCCGAGGTTGCGTGTTCGTGTCCGAACTGCGGTGCGGTAAGCAGTGTAAGAGAGCTTCTCAACGGTTGTAAAAACTGCAAAACTCGCTTTATTATGGACGATTTGTTCCCGAAGGTTACAAACTTCTACTTTGTAAAAACCTATTCGCTTGCGAACAAGTCAACGAAAAAAGTGCTTGCTCCGTACCTTCTCGGCGGAATTGCCGCCGTTGCGGCATTTACGGTATGGGTGGTTGTAAAGGACGGAACTTTTGATCCCGCAACCGCAAATATGGTCTATGAAATCGGCATAAGAGCAATCCCCGTACTGCTCGGCGGACTTTTGGCGGGGTACCTTGCATGGGCATTAAAAACGCTTTTCGGACTTTTTGTCGGTGCGGCAAAGAGCATTCCGATGATAGGTCCGCACTTCAATTGTCAGAAAAGACTTCCGTGGCTTATGAAAGAGGTTAATCCTAACTTCTCATATGAATACTTTATCGGCAAGGTGCTTGCTTTGCTCAAAATTATGATTTTCAGCGATGATTACACAAACCTTGCAGTCTATGAGGGCGCTCCGATGAAAAATCCTTTCGGAGATATTGTTGACATCAAGTACAGAGGTGTGTCAAAGCTTAATTCATTCAATGTCACAAACGGCTGTTGCTATGTTGATATGACCGTTTACGCAACAACCGTGAAGAACAAAAATTCTTCATTTAGGGTTAAAGACGAAAAGTTCAGACTTACCGTTTGCAGAAGTGTGAACGCCATGGATGACGGAGTTTTCACAATGAAAAAAGTAACCTGTAAAAGCTGTGGCGCAAGCTTTGACGCAACAAGAGAACGCAACTGCCCGTATTGCGGAAATCCTTATCATCTTGGCAACGATGACTGGGTTGTTGTAAGCTTCGGAAAAGGTTAATTTAAATTTCAGATACATATAATATAAATAAGAGGGAAACTGATATGTTCGGAAAAAACAAATCAACAGGGTCGGTTGAGTACATTGTAGTCGGACTCGGCAATCCCGACAGAAAATACGAAAACACCCGTCACAACGCAGGCTGGCTTGCAATTGACAGCATCGCTGACAAGCTCGGTTGTGAGGTAAACAGGATAAAATACAAAAGCTTTATCGGCACTTGTACCGTAAACGGTGCAAAGGTTATGCTGATGAAGCCCACAACATATATGAACAACAGCGGTCAGGCAGTTGTTGAGGCAATGAATTTCTATAAAATTCCGCCCGAAAATGTCATTGTAATTTTTGACGATATCTCGCTTGATGTCGGAAAAATGCGTATCCGTTCAAAGGGCAGTGACGGCGGTCAAAGAGGAATGCGCAGTATAATCTATCTCAGCGGAAGCGATAAATTCCCCCGCATCAAGGTTGGCATAGGCGCAAAGCCAAATCCCGACTGGGACCTTGCCGACTGGGTGCTTTCAAAGTTCACTCCAGATGAAATGAAAAAGCTTGATGAAATTTTTGACAATGCCGAAAAAGCAATCGAGCTGATTATTGACGGCAAAACCGACCGTGCTATGAATTTGTTCAACTGAAAAGGGACAAAGAAATGAATAATCTCAACTTTCTTGTTGATGTTCTGAAAGACTCGCCCGTTTTCAAAACACTTGAAAAGAATGTCAAGCCGGGCAGAACGGTCTGTGCTTCGGGACTTTCAACAATTAACAAATCAAATATCATCTATGCGCTGTGCCGCCTCAAGGGCGTCACGGCATTTTGTCTTGCCTCCGATGAAAAAGAGGCGCAAACCCTGTGTAACGACCTTTCGTGTATGGGACTGCGTGCCTATGTTTATCCTGTGCGTGACTTCAACTTTCTTGACTTTCAGAGCCGTTCGCACGAGTACGAACACGCAAGACTTAAAGTTTTGCTCAAGCTTCTCAACCACGAATGTGATGTTGCAATTGCGTGTGTTGATGCGGCGGCACAGCTTACCGTTCCGAGAAATGTGCTTGAACAGTCGGTTATTGAATTTGAAGAGGGCAGGGAGCTCTCGCTTGAAAAGGCGACAAAGGCACTTACTCTGCTCGGCTACGAACGCTTTGATGCGGTAGAGGGCAGTGGTCAGTTTTCACTCAGGGGCGGTATTCTCGACTTCTTTATGCCCGACAGCGACTACCCCGTCAGATGCGAGTTCTGGGGCGATGAAATTACCGACCTCAGCTATTTTGACATTGAAACTCAGAGAAGATTCAAAAAGGCTGACAAAATTACACTTTCGCCCTCAACCGAAATAGTAATTGAGGACAGAGCCGCCATTGCAGACAAAATTGAACACAAGGCAAAGCTCCTCCGTTCCAAGAACAGCGCAAAGGCCAAGGAAAAACTTTTCTCCGAGGCAGAGCTTATCCGCAGCGGTGCAATGATTGCCAATGCGGACAAATTTATCAATCAGATTTACGATAAACCCGAGTCGCTTTTTGATTATCTCGACAGAAATACCCTCGTTTTTGCGTCCGAATTTACCGCAATTCAGGAACGGGGAAAGTCAATGGACTTTATCAGCAATGAAACCCTTATGCAAGGCTTTGAAGACGGAACTCTTTGCAGAGGTTTTGACCGCTTTGCGCTCACATTCAATGAATGTACCGAGTTTTTGCAAAGTCACGGAACAATCGTGCTTGAAAACTTTGTTCACGGAAGCATGCCTATCAAGCTGTCGGAAATCATCAGCTTTTCAACAAAACAGCTCTCGGCGTGGGGCGGTTCGTATAAACAGCTAAAAGAGGATGTTGACGGACTTTTTACCCCCGAAAGCAAGGGCGTTATATTTGCAGGAACAGAAAGAGCTGCCAAAAATCTTTGTGACACCTTTAACGCAGACGGCATAAAGGCGGTTTACAGCGAGGGTGCGGATAAGATTTCAAAGGGCGAATTGCTTGTTATGCAGGGTGCATTGAGTGCGGGCTTTGAGTATCCGTCACAAAAGTTTTTTGCAATAACTTACAGTCAGGTTTCGTATCGACCTGAAAAGTCCAAAAAGAAGAAAAAAAAGACCGGACAGGAAATTTACAGTCTTTCCGAACTTGCTCCCGGCGATTATGTTGTACACAATGTTCACGGTATCGGTGTGTTCGGCGGTATAAGAAAAATTGATACCCACGGAGTTATAAAGGACTATATCAAGATTGACTACGCAAAGGGCGATGTGCTTTATGTGCCCGTTACACAGCTTGATATGGTTGCAAAATATATCGGTCCTAAAGAGGATTCAAGGGTCAAGCTTAATCGACTCGGTTCGGGCGACTGGCAAAAGGCAAAGGCAAGGGTTAAAACCTCTGTCAAGGACATTGCCAAGGAGCTTATTGAGCTTTACTCACAGCGTATGAAAGCCAAGGGCTATGCCTTTTCGGCAGACAACGAGTGGCAGAGAGATTTTGAACTCAGCTTTGAATATGACGAAACTCCCGACCAGCTGCGTTGTTGTGAGGAAATCAAGCACGATATGATGCGTTCGTCGCCGATGGACAGACTTCTCTGCGGTGATGTCGGATTCGGCAAAACAGAGGTTGCACTCCGTGCCGCTTTTAAGTGTATTGCAGATTCAAAGCAATGTGCATTGCTCTGCCCCACAACAATTCTCGCATGGCAGCATTATCAGACGGTAATCAAGCGTTTTGAGGGCTATCCCGTTCGTGTGGAACTGCTTTCAAGATTCCGTACCCCAAAACAGCAGAAAGAAATTCTCCAAAAGCTAAAGCGAGGAGAAATTGATATGATCGTCGGAACTCACAGACTTGTGCAGAAGGATGTTGAATTCCGTGACCTCGGACTTGCAATCATAGATGAGGAACAGCGTTTCGGTGTTGCTCAAAAAGAAAGATTCAAGGAACTGTGCAAAAATGTAGATGTGCTTACGCTTTCGGCTACGCCTATTCCGAGAACCCTCAATATGGCAATGAGCGGTCTGCGTGATATGAGCGTTATCGAAGAAGCGCCGACAAACCGTCAGCCTGTTCAGACCTATGTGCTTGAACACGATGATGCGGTTATCAACGAGGCAATCCGCCGTGAACTCCGCCGCGGCGGTCAGGTGTTCTACCTTCATAACAATGTTGAAACAATTTCATCATGTGCCGCAAAAATTCAGGAGGCAATTCCCGAAGCCAAAATCGCAATCGGTCACGGCAAAATGAAAGAGGGCGAGCTCAGCGAAGTTTGGCGACAGATGCTTGAACAGGAGATTGATGTGCTTGTCTGCACAACAATCATCGAAACAGGTGTCGATTTGCCGAACGCAAACACCCTTATTATAGAAAATGCCGACTGTATGGGACTTTCACAGTTGCATCAGCTGAGAGGTCGTGTGGGCAGAAGTTCACGAAGAGCCTACGCATACTTTACCTTCAGACGGAATAAGGTCCTCACGGAAATTCAGCAGAAAAGGCTTGCCGCAATCAGAGAATTTACAGAATTCGGCAGCGGCTTCCGCATTGCAATGCGTGACCTTGAACTGCGTGGTGCGGGCAATATTATGGGTGCACAACAGCACGGTCATATGGAGTCGGTCGGTTACGATATGTACCTCAAACTTCTTGACGAGGCAGTGAGTGAAGAAAAGGGCGAGCAGAATGTCACCAAAGACCTCGACTGTCTTATTGATATTTCGGTTGACGCTCATATTCCCGAAAGCTATGTTGAAAGCCTCACGCTCCGCCTTGATGTTTACCGCAGAATTGCCGATATCCGCAGTAATGAGGACGCTGACGATGTTATTGACGAACTTCAGGACAGATTCGGCAAAATTCCGAACTCGGTTCTCGGACTTATTGACATTGCCCTTGTGCGTAACAAGGCTTACTCAATGGGCGTTTACGAAATCAGACAGAACGGCACAACACTTATGCTCTATGTAAACGAGCTCAAGTCACCACAGGTTGCCGACTTGCTCATTGCTTTGGGCGGAAAAGCAAAACTTGTTGCAGGGGCAAAACCGTGTGTTGCGGTCGAGTGTAAAAACAGCACCGCTCCGCTTGAAACCCTCACCAAAATTTTCGGTGTACAGTAAGTTTTGGCTTTAAAGGCGAGATTTGCAGGAAAAATTTTCCTTGAAAGTACAAAATTACTGCTTTTTGTAGGATTTTCTCAACAAAATTTTATAAAAATGTAGACAATGATAAATTTTTTGTGTATAATCGTAAGGTACATTATCCTGTGAAAGTGTGTTTTGCAGGACACTTAGCATTTAATTTTTTTAAAGGACGGTAAAAAACTATGAAGCCTAATATCAAGGTTGGTTCATTTTTACTTGCAATTGTTATGATGTTCTCAGTTTTTGCAATTGCAGGTTGTACACCCACAACTCTCAGCAAAGAATGGTCGTATAAGACAAGCGACAACGAGCTTGCTATCGGCGTTTATATCTATTCACTTAACGCAGCTTACAGTCAGGCTGAGTCATATGCTAAAAAGCTTGACGATTATGATTCGACATCGGACAAGTGGCTTGATGAAAAAATCAAGGATGATGACGGCAAAGAGCAGGTTGCAAGAGAGTGGATTAAGGATCAGGCAAAGAAAATGTGCCTCAGCTACCTCGTAGTTGACGAACAGCTTAAAAAGGAAAATGTAAACATCGGTCAAGCAACTCTTGATTCAGCAACAAGTCAGGCTGAATCATACTGGAATGTCGGTCCGTATGCGTCACAGGGTTATGTAATGCCGATGAAGAAGCAGTATGAAAAGTACGGCGTTTCACTCGACAGCTTTGCATACTGCACAACTCTCTACAACACAAAGTATGAGGCTCTCTTCAAAGCAGTTTACGGCAAGGGCGGTTCAAAGGAAGTTTCCGACGCCGACCTTACAAAGTATTTCAAAGAAAACTACACAGATTATTCATATCTCCCTGTAAACCTCTACACATCAACAAAAGATGAGGCAGGTTCATCAAAGAATGTTGCAATGAGCGACAAGGAAATCAAGAAGGTTGAGGATCAGCTTAACGGCTACAAGAATGACCTTAACAAGGGCGGTTCTTTTGAAGATATTATTGCATCATACAAGAAGTCAAGCGGTTCGGAGAAAGATTCTTCTGTTTCAAATGTAGAAGTTCTCGACAAGAGCTCAATCGGTGACGAGCTTAAAGAGGCTATCGGCAAGCTTAAAACAGGCAAGGCTGAAACTCTCAAGGTCGGCAGCGGCGACAGCGCAATCTACTATCTCGTTTATAAGAAAGACATCAGCAAGGATGTTGACAGCTATATCGGCAACGAATCAAACAGAGCCGGTGTACTTGCGTCAATGAAGTCAGACGAATTTTCAAAGTACATTGACAGTCTTGCAGAGAAACTCAAGTATGAAGAAAACACTTCGGTTATTGACAAGTATAAGCCCGAACTCTTCTTCGTTGCGGTTGAGCCTACAACATCGGCGTCAACAACATCGGCATCCGATAAAAGCTCAAAATAATTGATATCGGACATACAACAGACGCATTTTCAGATTATTCTGAAGAAAGGGGCTTTTATGAAAAAACATTCAAAGCTTTGCGCAATTTTTCTGACGGCACTTTTGAGCATTTCTGCTGTGAGCTTTTCTGTATCGGCAGTCGGTGAGGAGGTTGATCCCGGCGGAGATTCAAGCGTTATTGTTGATCCCGTAGAGCCGGAACCCGAGCCCGAACCGGAACCATCACCGGAGCCTGAGCCGCAGCCACAGCCCGATCCTGTGTATCCGGATTCTTCGGACAGCTCATCATATGTAGATCCCGGCTATTCGTCAAGTGATTCGTCATATGACAACAACTATAACTATGACAGTAGCTATGACTACAACAATAACAGTTATGACAATAATTACAGCAGCAGTCAGTCATATTATTCCGAGCCGTCATATGTAGGCGGCGGTCAGTCATATGTTGCTCCGTCGAACACTGCTCCGTCAGCTTCACTTATCAAGTCTGACAATAACATTGACGAAAAGACCCTTTCAAGCAGTGATTGGTCTGATATTTCAAAAAATTTGAAAAATGCCAATGCGTCGGATTCGGACGGTGATGACTTTAACTTCATCAAGAACAACAACAGCAAGGGTGACAACGGTCACTGGATGCTCTATGTTTCGATTGTTCTTCTTGCTCTCGGTGTTGCAGGCATTGCATATTTTGTAATTTCAACTGTTCTCAACAAAAAGAAGAGAGTCGCAGTTGGCGGAAGAAGCAACGCTCCAAAGAGTAAGTCTGCACAGTCAGCCGCAAAAGCACAGCGTTACAGCAGTAACGATGATTATGCTGATGATTACACATCTTCAAACAAAAAGCCTGAAAGACGCAGTAAATATGATACCGCCGAAATCAGACTTCCCAAGAACAACTCAAAGGGCGGCAGAAGATACAAGTAATCGGTAACTTCATAAAAACAAAAGCAGTTCCAAAATCGGAACTGCTTTTTCGTTTGCCGTTTTTTAAAAATCAGTTTTTGTCATACGGTTTTTTGTATGCCTCTTTGAACGGTCTGACTGTGCCGTCTTTTTCTTCAACGCTCACATTGTCGAGAGTTGCGTTGAACTGGGTGCGAATTTCGCTGAGATAGATTTTGTAGAGTTCTTTCTGCTCTTTCTGTTCAGCCTCGGTAAGTCCCTGCTCCTTTTTCTTTTTGGCAAGTTCGTTAATTCTGTCAAGCATTTTTTTATCCATAAGTCAATCCTCCTGACCGGTATTTTTGTTTTGAAAGCAATTTGCTCAATAGCTATAATATCACACAATGGAACAAAGTGCAAATTTTTTAATTGTCAATTGAAAACGAAAAAATTTTGTGCTATCATTCAATTAAAGCCGTTTTACGGCAAATTCTTTTGGCGGTGAATTATGGAAAATTTCAGCTTATTACACCCGACAAATTCAAATGCATCCTACAGAACCCTTAACAAAGAGGCTCTCAACGATTTGTCGGTTGATTATATATGTGACGCTCTCACAAAAGAGCCGTATGAACGCAACAGCATAAAGCAGCTGCTTATAAATATTACCGATGACGAGGAAGTTATAAAATATCGCTGTGATGTTTTTGAAGATTTTCTCCGCTTTCCAAAGTTGCGAGATGATTTGTCCGCACTCCTTGTAAAACTCAACGATTTGCGTGAAATCGAACGCTTTCAAAAGGACACCGAGGCATCTTCTTTGTGGCAGCTTGTGAACCGACTTCGTGAAATGGACGGATATGTCGATTGCATTACAAGGATAAAAAACACGCTTGAAACGATCGATGTAAGGTCGGAGGGATTGCTTGAACTCAAGAAAAATGTTCAGTCAATCTACAATGACAGCGGTTTTCCCGACCTGAAAAAAGATATAATTGACACGCTTGCAAAGGCTCAAAAGCTCAAGAGCATTACCCTCGGTGTGAATCTTGACGATTTGCTCCGTCCAAAGAGCGTGGGCGTAATTTCGCTCAATGACAAGGAGTTCACCGACAGCGGTATTCTCAAAAGATTTATGAAGTTTGCAAACCGTGACAGCGAACTGCATCACGGCAACGATGTTTCGGGATTTTTAAGCTTTCATCCGTCCAATCCGTCAACCTCGCAGTTCGGGCTGGGACAGTTTGTTGTGGGCGCTCAGCAGGATGTAAACCGCACCATGGGCAGTTCGCTGACCGGTGCAGATCCTATGTCGGACGCACTCAAAAATGTTGTGACGGATATTCTCCGTAGAACCGTCAACGATATAAAATCAATGCTCAACAGGTATGTCAATGTCAACGGCTATTCGTTCGTTTCGCTTATGCCCGAAATCATCTTTTATATCCGTTTTGCCGAACTTTGCGATAAGATGAAGCAGAAAAATCTACCTCTCTGCAAGGCGGAAGTTCTGCCAAAAGAGGAGCGAAACTGTTTCCTGAAAGATGTCTATAACCTCAAACTCGGCATAAAATCGGCAAACGGCGAGGATTTGGATATTGTCACAAACGATATTGATTTTAACGATGACAGGCGAATTTATATTCTGACAGGTCCGAACCGTGGCGGTAAAACCACGATTACTCAGGCGGTCGGACTTGCATTTTTGCTTGCTCAGAACGGAATCTATGTTCCCGCAACGCAGATGAAATTCAGTCCCTGCGACAGTATTTTTACGCATTTTCCAGCCGATGAAAACGATACCGTTGACCTTGGCAGACTCGGTGAAGAAAGCAAAAGACTTGCCGAAATTTTCTCCTCGGCAAGCCGTTACAGTCTGCTTTTGCTCAACGAAAGCCTTGCAACAACCAATGTTGCCGAGGGTTTGTACATTGCCCGTGATGTTGTAAAATCAATGCGGTACCTCGGCACAAGGGCGATTTTCAACACCCATATGCACGATTTGGCACGCAATCTTGACGAAGTGAACACAACCGTAAAAGGTGACAGCAAGGTCGAAAGTATGGTAACAGGCGTTGAAAACGGACAGCGTTCGTTCAAGGTTTTCATCGCTCCGCCTCAAGGTGTAAGCTATGCCAAAGACATTGCCGAAAAATACGGTGTAACCTTTGACAAAATCAAAAATCAGATTGACCGGCAGCGTGTCGCTGCACTCGGTTCGGGAAGATAGTATGTAATATAAAAAACATATTATGCCCGAGCGTAGTATTGTAATTGTTTTTGCAATTTTGTAGGGGCGGATATTATCCGCCCGCCAAGTAACGGCAGAAAATTTATGATGAAAATAAACTGTATAAATGAGATACAGTTACCGAAATAATGTAGGGGAGAACCGTGTTCTCCCGTTCGTGTGCAACGCACACGATTGCACGCAATGCGTGCAAAGTTGAATACATATTTTATGTTATATCAAAACATATGTGTATGAACATAAAATTTTATCAAGCGGGCGGATAATATCCGCCCCTACGGGTTTGTGACATTTACTGAATTTGTTTTAACATACATTTTGTACCGTTACTTGCGGGCGTCCAATGAATGCCCCTACAGATTATACACTGCTTTTATTGTATAAAAAGGCTATGTGTATAAACATAAAATTTTGTAAATGCCGCTACGGTGTTGCAATTATTTGTTGTATTCAGAAAATTCGTATAAAAGAAAACGGAGTGCGTTACGCACTCCGTTTTCTTATGCCCACAAAATAATAAAAAAAGAAGGAAATAGCTGTTTAATAAAGTAACAGCTTAACCTTGCAGGATTTCAAGTCATTTCCTGCAAACTGTTACCCTATGCGAGTATTCTAACACTAATAGTAATAAAAGTCAAGACTGTTATGCTATTTTTTGTTATTGATAGTAATAATATCGTTTAACTTTACACATTGAATAAATCAGGTGTCTGAAATTTATGCAGATTATCAAAAGAAACCTGCCTGTCTGAAGCAGAAAATCCATAAAAACATTGTAAAACAAGCCAAAACCGAGGTGAAAACTACCGCCGCACCTGCAAGTTTGTAGTCGCTTTCCATTTGTTGTGCCATTGTGAATGACGAAACCGCACACGGCGAGCAGAAAAGTCCGATTAGTGACACAAAGTCAATTCCTCTGATTCCGATGAGCGCCGCCGTTCCGAGGCAGAGCGCCGGCACAACAACAAGCCTTGCGATTATGCAGATTATCAGGTTGCGTGAACAGCCTTTTATGCTGTCGAATGTAACCGACGCACCGAGTACAATGAGAGCAAGCGGAGTTGCAACCGCCGCAATGTCCGAAACCGTTTTGCCGATTGTTTCGGGCAGTTTTATATTGAACGCAACCGACAAAAGTCCGAGTACAGAGCCGATAATCAGCGGATTTTTGGCAATGCCTTTTAAAATTTTCAGCAAATTTATCTTTTGCCCTCTGAAAATTTCCAGCGTGATAACGGCAAGCATATTGTAAATCGGAACGATTACGGCAACGAGTACTGCGGTCATTCCAAGCTTGTCCTGACCGAAAATGTTCGCTGCAATCGGAAGTCCCATCAGCACAAAATTACTTCGATAAATTGCCTGAATCATAGCACCTCGGCTGTAATTCGACTTTTCGACAATCAGCGTGAAACCGACCGACAAAAAGTAAATCGAGAACACAGCAATAACCGCAAATGCAAGCAGTTTTCCGCTGAAAACGCTTGAAAAATCCGAGCCGTAAATGTTGTTGAACATCAAAAACGGAAAAAATACATTAAAAACTATTTTATTTAACTGCGGAAGAAAACTTTCCTGCAAAATTTTTAATTTTCTGACAAGAAAGCCGATGAAAAGCATAATGAACATCGGCAGAACCGCATTAAGTGCAACAAAAAAACTCTCCATATAATCACCTCTTTTCAGCATATCACATTGCAGAAAAATTTTCAATAAAAAGCATATACCCGAAAATGTGCATTTATTCAAGTTGAAATATGTCGATTCCTGTGTTAAAATGGGTTGTACAACACAAAATGAATTATGAGGTGCAACGATGAAAAAATGTGAATTCTGCGGAAAGCAAATTTCGTATTTTGACCAATACTGTGATGACGAATGTCATATTAAGGCGAATAAATTCTACGAAAAAAGTGAGCGTTTCAGCAAGGTGTTTTCGATAATCAACGGCATATGTGTGTTCGGAATTCCTGTGGGTCTGTTTTTGATTTCGTTTTCAAGAAGCGTCGGCCTGACTGTTGCACTTGCAAGCTGTATAATTCTTGGAATAATGCTCATTATTCTGCCGTTTCCGACAGAAAATATGATTTCAAAATTTAAAATTCAAAAAGCTGTAAAAATAACAAGAATAATCGGCTGTGCGGTAATCTTTCTCGGACTGCTCATCATACCGCTTTCATTCATTATTGATTAAAACTGAATAAAACGAAAAATTGCGTCAATACTATTTTCAGCAAATACAAAGGAGGACTTTGAATGCTTGATAAAATAGCATTGACGCTTCTTATTATCGGCGGACTCAACTGGGGAAGTGTCGGCATTTTTCAGTTTGATCTTGTTGCGTGGATTTGCGGCGGACAGACAGGGATTATAAGCCGTATTGTTTACATCCTTGTCGGACTTTCCGCAATCTGGTGCATTACACTTTTATTCAGGGACACAAGCAACACCGTGACGGACGGAACGGTTTCGGATTCGTAGCTTTTGCAGTAGGTTTATCCGCCCGCTCTGATGAAACATTTTGTTTAATCGCATATTTTGATGTGAAGAAAGTTGTGTATCCCAATGGGGCTGTCGCAAATGAGTAAAATTTGCAACAGCCCCTTGTTATGTAATAAATATTCAATTTTAATCAAATATAAATTAATCGGGCGATATCGTCATCCGAAAATTTTAAATTTATTTCAATTAAAGTGCCTCAACAATGGCTCTTGTATCTCTTGCAATAACCATTTCTTCGTCGGTTGCAATGAGTTCAACTCTGATTGCCGAATCAGGAGTTGAGAGTGTGCCTGTAACACCGCATGTGGCCTGCTTGTTAAATTCCTTATCCAACTTAACGCCAAGGCATTCAAGATAGTCGCAAACCTTTTCACGGAGCATAGGCTGGTTTTCACCGATACCTGCCGTGAATACGATGCCGTCACAACCGCCGAGTGCTACATAATAGCTGCCGATGTACTTTGCAATCTGGTAGTAAAGCATTTCGTGGGCAAGGTGAGCTCTCATATTGCCGTCTGCTTCGGCTGCACAAACATCACGGTCGTCAGACGAAACGCCCGAAATGCCCAAAAGACCCGATTCCTTGTTGAGAATCTTTGACATTTCCTCGGGAGTGAGATGCTCTTTTTCAGCGATAAATGTGATAACAGACGGATCAAGTGAACCTGAACGCGTACCCATCATAAAACCGCCGAGAGGAGTAAGTCCCATTGTTGTGTCGATAACCTTGCCGCCCTTAACAGCTGTGATTGAAGAACCGTTGCCAATGTGGCAGGTAATAAGCTTGAGCTCTTCTTTCTTTCTGCCCATAAGGTCAGCCATTTTTTCAGAAACATAACGGTGAGAAGTGCCGTGGAAACCGTACTTTCTTACACCGAACTTTTCATAATACTTGTAAGGTACTGCATACATAAATGCTTTTTCAGGCATTGTCTGGTGAAAAGCAGTATCAAAAACCGCAACCTGCGGAACTTTTGGTCCGAATACCTTTGTACAAGCCTCAATGCCCTGAAGGTGTGCAAGGTTGTGAAGAGGTGCAAGAGGAGCAAGCTCTCTGATTTTGTTGATTACCGAGTTATCTACAAGCACCGACTTGTCAAAGTACGCACCGCCCTGCACAACTCTGTGACCTACGGCGGAAACCTCGGACAAATCGCTGATTGCACCGTATTCGGGATCTATGAGTGCATTTTTAACAGCTTCAAAAGCCTGAGTGTGGTTAAGCATCTGTGTTTTGCGTTCAATTTTTTTGCCGTCGGGTGTTTTAAAACCGATGAAAGCACCGTCCTGACCGATTCTTTCACAGTTACCCTTTGCGAGAACTGCCTCGTTGTCAGTATCAATAAGCTGGTACTTGAGCGAGGAACTGCCTGCGTTGATTACGAGAATTTTCATTACAATCGTCCCCTTTGGTAGTTGTTTTCAGTTTAAAATATAAGAAATATATTTGCCTGTCGTCATATTTTATACTATAATGTAAATTAGAAAAAGACTTTTCAAAATTGACAGGTCACACATACATATGATACTCCAAATTATGTATGTTTTCAAGTGTTTTTTACAATATGTATGCGAAATAAAGGCTTCGGAGGAATAGTTATGGCAACAGCTGTCATCTGCGAATTTAATCCGTTTCACAACGGTCATAAATATTTGCTCGAAAGTGCAAAAAATGTGCTTAAAGAGCCAATCATAGCAATTATGAGCGGCAGCTTTACCCAGCGAGGGGAGGTTGCCGTGTGCGACAAATTTGTCCGTGCAAAATCTGCCCTTGAAAACGGTGCGGACTTGGTGCTTGAACTGCCTGTTGTGTTCTCGCTTTCGGGCGCTGAGGGCTTTGCAAGGGCAGGCGCTGCGATCGCGTCGGCTTTTGACTGCACAAATCACCTTGCTTTCGGCAGCGAAAGCGGTGACTGCGAACTGCTCAAAAAATCCGCAAAGGCTGTTTGCGACAAAAATGTACAGGCTCTTGTGCGTGACGGAATGAAAAGCGGCGGATACTATCCCCGTGAACTTGAAAATGCCGTCAAAGCGGTTTTCGGCAACGAGGTTTCATCAGTACTCTGCGAACCGAATAATATACTTGCCGTTGAGTATATCAAAGCATTGAGCGGTACATCTATTGAACCGTTTTCGGTTGCAAGAACAGGCGTTGCACACGACAGCCATATTGCAGGCAATGAGTTTGCCTCGGCTTCTCATATAAGAGAAATGCTCCGCAACGGTGAAAATGCGAAGAAATACGCTCCGCACATTCCCGATGAAATTACATTTTCTGAAAATCTTGACAGACCATTGCTCTACCGTCTGCGTACTATGACAAGAGAGGACATTGCCAAACTGCCCGATGTGGGTGAGGGACTTGAAAACAGAATTGCCGATGTGGCAATGCGTTGCAGTACCTCGGCAGAGATTGCCGACTTTGTAAAGACAAAACGCTACACTCACGCACGCATAAGGAGAATACTTGCGTGTGCATTGCTCGGTATTGAAAAAAACCACACGCAGATTCCGATTGAATATGTTCGTGTTTTGGGATTTACAAAAGACGGTGCGGAGCTTTTAAAGGATTGCAGACTGAATGTTGTCACTTCTGCAAGCAACGGTCTTAAAATCGGCGGCAACACAAAAGCATTGCTTGAAAAGGACATTTCTGCCTATGATATTTCGGCTCTTGCTTATGATATTCCGAAAGGAGGGGGACTTGATTTTACAACACAGATTGTAAAAATCTGACAACAAGCGATTGATTCTTCAAGGAAATGACCGAAACGGCATTGTTACAAAGGTTTTAATTACATTTTTTACCGCAAAAAAAGGCGGTTTTTACGGGATTTTTATCTTTTTTGTGAGAAGTGCAACAATAAGCGTGTAATCTTTTTGTAATTATTATTGAACCCGATAAAAGTAGAAAAATGGTCAAAAAAACATTGACAAATATTTAACAAAGATGATAGAATAGAATCAATCGAGAATTAGCTAATTCTAAAACAACGATTGAAAGGATCCAAAAAAATGAAAAAAATTCTATGCTTTCTAATGGCATGCGCAATGTGCCTGACAGCAGCAGTAGGCCTTTCTGGATGCGGTTGTGACGACAACAAATCTCAGAAAAACAAACCCGGCTACAAGGTTGAGCCGACAGAGCCTGACCTTACAAACGGCGACTTCGGATTTTTTATCATCAATCAGGAAGAACTTATGGTTACAAAGTACACAGGTTCAGACAAGGTTGTTAAAATTCCGGACAGCTACCAGAACTACAAGGTTACCGTAATCGGTCCGAGTGTGTTCAACGATTCAAAAATCACAGAAGTTACAATTCCGTCAAGCATCAAGCAGATTGAAGATTATGCTTTTGCAAACTGCCACAGTCTTACAAAGGTAAACTTCAACGAGGGCCTTGAAATTCTTGACAACAGCGTGTTCTTCAACTGTTCAGAACTCAGAGAGATTAAGCTCCCTGATTCACTCAAGCAGCTTGGCATAAGAGCTTTTTCAGGTGCATCTGTAAACAATGTTGTTCTTCCGGACAGCGGAAAGCTTACAAGCATCGGTGAGTTTGCGTTCTATCAGTCTCGTGAACTTACAGACATCACAATTCCTTCTTGTGTGACAAGTATCCCTGACAATGCTTTCTCGGAGTGTGTCAAAGAGGTTACAATTCACGGAGGCAAAGGAACATATGCCCAGAACTACGCACAGAAAAATAATTTGAAGTTCGTGGCTGAATAAGCCTTGAAATAAAAAGTAAGATATTCATTTTCAGCTTTGCTGAATCTAATATAATTATGCAAGATAAGAGGTAGATTAAATGAGTACAAAAGAGTATCCTATCGTAGATAACGCAGAAAGCTTTGAAGCTGCCCTTGCAAGAGTAAGAGAAGCTCAGAAAATTTTTGCTACCTACACACAGGAACAGGTTGACAAGATTTTCCTTGCTGCCGCAACTGCTGCTAACCAGATGAGAATTCCGCTCGCTAAGATGGCTGTTGAAGAAACAGGCATGGGCGTTGCAGAAGATAAGGTTATCAAGAACCACTTCGCTTCTGAGTATATTTACAATGCTTACAGAAATGTTAAGACTTGCGGCGTTCTTGAGGAAGACAAGGCTTACGGCATCAAGAAGATTGCTGAGCCAATCGGCGTAATCGCTGCTGTTATTCCTACAACAAACCCAACTTCAACCGCTATCTTCAAGACACTCGTTTGTCTTAAAACAAGAAACGGTATCATCATCAGCCCGCATCCCCGTGCTAAGAAGAGCACAATCGAGGCTGCTAAGGTTGTTCTTGAGGCTGCTGTTAAGGCAGGCGCTCCTGAGGGCATCATCAGCTGGATTGATATTCCTTCACTCGAACTCACAAACACACTTATGCAGGAAGCTGACTGCATCCTCGCAACAGGTGGTCCTGGTATGGTTAAGGCTGCTTATTCATCAGGTAAGCCGGCTCTCGGCGTTGGTGCAGGTAACACTCCTGCTATCATTGATGAGACAGCTGACATTTTACTCGCAGTTAACTCAATTATCCACTCAAAGACATTTGATAACGGTATGATTTGTGCTTCAGAGCAGTCAGTTATCGTTGAAAAGAAGATTTACAGCAAAGTTAAGAAAGAGTTCAAGGCTCGTGGCTGCTACTTCCTTAACGAGGAAGAGACAGAGAAGGTTAGAAAGACTATCATCATCAACGGCGCTCTTAACGCTAAGATTGTTGGTCAGAAGCCTGTTACAATCGCAGCTCTTGCAGGCGTAACAATTCCTGAGGAAACAAAGGTTCTTATCGGTGAGGTAGAATCAGTTGACATCAGCGAAGAGTTCGCTCACGAGAAGCTTTCTCCTGTACTCGCTATGTACAAGGCTGAAGATTTTGAAGATGCTATTGCAAAGGCTGAGCACCTTATTGCTGACGGCGGTTACGGTCACACATCTTCACTTTATGTTGACGCTGTAAACGAAAGAGCAAAGATTGACGAGTTCGCATCAAGAATGAAAACTTGCCGTATCCTTGTAAACACACCTTCTTCACAGGGTGGTATCGGTGACCTTTACAACTTCAAGCTTACTCCTTCACTCACACTCGGTTGTGGTTCTTGGGGCGGCAACTCTGTTTCTGAGAATGTTGGTTGCAAGCACCTTATCAATATTAAGACAGTTGCCGAGAGGAGAGAAAATATGCTTTGGTTCAGAGCACCTGAAAAGGTTTATATTAAGAAGGGTTGTATGCCTGTAGCTCTTCAGGAACTCAAGGATGTAATGGGTAAGAAGAGAGCATTCATCGTTACTGACTCATTCCTTTACAAGAATGGCTATACAAAGCCAATCACAGACAAGCTCGACGAAATGGGCATCACATATACAACATTCGCAGATGTTGAGCCTGACCCATCACTTATTTCAGCTCAGAAGGGTGCAGAGGCTATGCGTAAGTTTGAGCCTGACTGCATTATCGCACTCGGCGGCGGTTCAGCAATGGATGCCGGCAAGATTATGTGGGTTCTCTATGAGCATCCGGAAGTTGACTTCCAGGATATGGCTATGCGTTTCTGCGATATCCGTAAGAGAGTTTACACATTCCCGAAGATGGGCGAGAAGGCATACTTCATTGCTATCCCAACATCATCAGGTACAGGTTCTGAGGTTACTCCGTTCGCAGTTATCACAGACCAGGATACAGGCGTTAAGTATCCGCTTGCTGACTATCAGCTTATGCCTAAAATGGCAATCGTTGATGCTAACAACATGATGAGCGGTCCTAAGGGACTTACAGCTGCATCAGGTATCGACGCTGTTTCTCACGCACTTGAGGCTTATGCTTCAATGATGGCTACAGATTTCACAGACGGTCTTGCACTCCGTTCACTCAAGCTTATCTTCGAGTATCTCCCTGCTTGCTATGACAACGGTATGAACGAGCCTGTTGCTCGTGAGAAGGTTGCTCACGCTGCTACAATGGCAGGTATGGCATTCGCTAACGCATTCCTCGGTGTTTGTCACTCAATGGCTCATAAGCTCGGTGCTTTCCATCATGTACCACACGGTATTGCTAACGCACTTATGCTTGAGCAGGTAATCAGATTCAACTCAGCAGAAGTTCCTGCTAAGATGGGTACATTCCCACAGTATGATCACCCACACACACTTGCTCGTTATGCTGAAGTAGCTCGTTACCTCGGTCTCGGCGGCAAGAACGATACAGAGAGCGTTGAAAACCTTATCAAGGCTGTTAACGACCTCAAGGCAAGAGTCGGCATCAAGAACTCTATCAAGGATTATGTTCCGGACGAAGAGGACTTCCTCAACCGTCTTGACGCTATGACAGAGCAGGCATTTGATGACCAGTGCACAGGTGCAAACCCAAGATATCCGCTCTTCAAGGAAATCAAGCAGATGTACCTCAATGCTTACTATGGCAACAACAGCGAGACTGTTTAATCTATCTCGTAAAGCATAATTACAAAACACCCTGCCCACACGGCAGGGTGTTTTGTTATTTCTCGTTGTTATCTATTGCCCCAACAAAACATCTGCTATTGCGTTGCCTAAGAGGCTACCGGAATAGGTTGCTTCGTCGATGGAGTTCGACTCTGTGCCGACTTCTATCAGCAGGGAGCCGTTGCAGACATATTCGTTGTATGCAAAGTAGTCGAAGTTCAGCGGTCGGGTCATATCGGGGTAGAGGGTTTCGGCTTTGTCCTGAATTTTTAGGGCGAAGTTTAGATTTTCTTCCCAGCAGTCAAAACCTCGTTCGCCCTCAGAGTCACAGCCGGAAAGAATCATAATTTGCGCACCCTTTTTGCCGTTGTATGTAAACACGGGTTTAACCTTATTTTCATCCGTTCCGATTGCGTCACGGTGCAGGTCGATTACAACTTTGATGTCGGGATATTTTTCGAGATTCTTATACACGGTGTCAACACTTCGGTCATATGAACCGTTGTAGGATTCATCGTGAATTGTCGTATCGTGAATCGTTTTTATGCCACGCTTGTTTAGCTGCTCTGTGAGTGCGTCACCGACTGCCACAACATTGAAATCGTTATTGTTCGTGCGTGAATAAAAGCTGTCATAGAAAAAGTCAACATCTTCATCAAGATACGCTTCGCTTGTGTGGGTGTGGTAGATGAGAACCTGCGGTGAGTTTATGCCCTTGTCGATTGAAAACGGCAGTTTTGCTGAGAGTAGTCCGTCAAAGTCAAGTGACAGCCCCGTTTTGTTTTTGACAAAGCAGTTGTCAACTTGCGTACCTGTGTCGCCTATAGTGCGTTCCTCAACGGTGTATTTGTTTTCACCGTCATGGTTGCCGTAGGAATCGTAGTAGGTGCTTTTGTCACGCTTGTGATTTTTTACGGCAACAGGCTGAGTGTCGGTCGATTCGGTCGGATTTTGGTCGGATTCGGTTGGCTTTTCCGCCTTTGAACTTTCAAGCTTGTATTCTCCGTTTGTGAGAGTAAAAGCGGCTGCGGCAAGTGCCGCCGGATTCTGCGAGTCAAAACAGAGGGGTAACCTGTATATAACGCTTAAAACAGCCGTTGACAATAGTACAACGGCTGTGCTTATTTTTATGGTTTTTTTTAATTTCTTTTTTGATGTTCCTTCACTTTTCACAAAATCACCTGCAATCCGTACATATGTTGGCTATCGGTTTCTAAATAAAATATATGCTGTGCTGTGCGTGAATATGCGTAAATTTACATTAACGAGATGAGGTCTGGTAAATCAAACTCGTTTTGCAATGCTCCGTTGAGTGCAAAGGCAATGAGCCTTGAGGCTCTTTCGGTGAGCAGGTCAATTTCTCGTGGAATTACAACAAGTTGTCTGCCCTGCGGCATAAGCATTTTTTGAGTTTTGCGGTTGCAGTCATTGCCGAGAATGTCAACCGCAAGCGTTTGTGCATCTACAACAGTCGGCACTCCGATGGCAATAACAGGAACGCCGATTGTTTCCTTGGTAATTTTGGTGCGGTGATTGCCAACTCCTGCACCGGGCGAAATTCCCGTGTCACTTATCTGTAGCGTACAGCCAAGCCGTTCGGGTCTGCGTGAAGCGAGTGCGTCAATTGCGACAACGGCTGTCGGTCTTATTCGCCGCACAATGCTGAGAATGTATTCGCCTGTTTCAATGCCTGTCTGTCCTGTGACGCCTGTTTGCATAACTGCAACAGGGCGAAGTCGGTCAAGTCCTGTTGAGCGGGCAATTTCTCCGCCAATGTGTCGGGTGGCAAGTACTCTTTGGCTTGTTTTCGGACCGAGTGAGTCGGGGGTGATTTCCATATTTCCGAGTCCCGCCACAAGTACAAGTCCGTTGACAGGCAAAAGCCTTTTTATTTCATTGCCCACGGTTTCAAGTCGCTTGTCAGTTTCTGTAAAATTGTCTGTGAGTGACGGCAACTCAATCGTGATGTAGGTGCCGATTTCCTTGCCGAGTGCCTGCTTTGCCTTTTGATTTTTGACGATGAGCCGTGAGATTTCAAGCCCGTTTTCACTGTACTTTTTAAACTCAACACCGCCTGTGTTTTCTCCTGCAATTTCCCTCGCTTCAATCGCAAGGTCGGTTCTGAACTGCAAAATAATCCCCCATTTCGCAAATTTGTGTTTATGTATTTTGTGCAATTTTATGGAATGTATTCTATTTACAATGTAAATATGTTTTGATATAATCTTAACGCAGGTATCTACTGCCTTTTAGGCAGTAGATACTCCCGAAATTCAGTTGACACTGAATTTCTAAGGAGCTGACGCTCCTCTGCGTAGATTGCAATCTATCACAATTTCCGCTCCTTGCAAGCAAAACGGAAATTGTTCAGATTTAAATCTTTTATCATAAAGAAAATTAGAATTTGTTCAGCTTATCATAAAGCGAAAATACTCAAAACATTATATAGGTGATTTTATGAATAAAAAATTTGCTGAAAAGTTTACTGCCGTTTTGTCGGCTGTGTGTATGCTTTCGGTGGGTATTGTAACTGCAAATGCTGCTGAGATAGATGACAGCTTTGAATCCGTGACCAAAAATGTTGAATCGGAAAAATCATCTTTGCCGTCTGCATATTCCGCAATCGGTTATGCGCTTGTTGATGAAAACGGACTGCCAAGCGATTTCAGTTCAAAAACTTTAGGCTTTGTTACTCCGATTAAAGAACAGCAGTACAACGATTGTTGGGCACTTGCGGGTACTGAAAGTTTTGAAACAAAGCTGTTGAAACTCGGCTATCCTGTTACCGAAATGTCATATGACCATGCAAATGCCAGTTCAACAATTCAGGTAAACGGCAAAGGTTGGCAGAGAAAATATCGTGACGGCGGCTTTACCAATATATATCCCGGCTATCTCACATCGTGGCAGGGCGGTGCTGAGGTTGCAGATGTCGGCGAAATCGATTTTTCAATGTTTCAGTACAGCGATGAGATGACAAATGCCAACACAAAATACGGTACAACAAAACTACGTTATCTTGACGGTGTTGATTCAAATGAAATCAAGCAGGCAATTATGGATAACGGTGCGGTTACTGCCTCGTATGCAACGACAAACAATTGCTTTAACAATGCAAATACAACCTACTTTATGCCACAATCATATGACGGCGATTACATAGGTCATACAATCAGCGTTGTCGGTTGGAGTGACAATTTTAGCAAGTACAAATTTACGAACAGTACAGGCATACTGCCAAAAAATAACGGCGCATGGCTTATCCGCAACAGTTGGGGCAAAAATAATTCAATGGGTGGTTACTTTTGGCTTTCGTATGAGGATAAATATATTTTCGGCGAAAAGTATTCTCCTAATTTTACGATTGACGAGGTTGTTGAAATTTCCGATGATATGACCCTGTTGCAGAATGAACGCTACGGTGCAACCTACAGCTTTAATTATGTTGACAGTGGCGACATTACCTTTATCAATTGCTTTGATTTTGACGAAAACAGCCGCACACTTAACAATGTGATTTTTGAAACCAAGAGCAACGGTGTTGATTATGAGGTATACTATATACCTGTTGATAACGGCACGCCTGCGAATGATGAAAGCAAGTGGAAGCTCATTTCATCGGGAAAGGTTACATACAGTGGTTATCAGTCGGTTGACACAAACGGCTATGTTACTCCTCTCGGCAGAGGTGCAATCGGCGTAAGAATCATTACAGGTTCAGATGAATCAAGTCAGCTTGGTGTCGGTGAATGGCTTACCAATTCAACAAAAAAGACTTTTATAAATGATTCAAGATACGGTGACAGCTACATTAAGTATGACGGCACAACATCAGACCTCCTTGATTGGTACAAGCTGAACAACAATGATATTCTCGGCGGTACTTTTGTCATCAAGGCTGTTGCGGTTGATAATGACAATATAATGAAAGGCGATACAAACCTTGATAAAGCGATTTCTGTTGTCGATTCAACACTCGTGCAGAAGTATATCGTAGGCAATGCCGATTTTGACGGAACTCAGCTTTACAATGCCGATTATGACGGCGATGGTGCAATTACAGTTGCCGATGCGACTGAGATTCAGAAAAAAGTTGTGGGTCTTGCATAAGCTAAGTTGAAAGATTAAAAAATTAAAGCAAAAATAAATGTCGGGTGAAGATTTGCAAAACGCAAAGCACATTCATCCGACTTTTGTTTTATACAAAAGTAACCGTTAATTTAATATGGACATCTGCCGTGCATTCGTGTTAAAATGTAAAATATGAGGATATGCACGGTTGAACGGGAGGTGAATCGGGTATGAATAATGCGGAAAAATCTGCTGATAAAATAAAAGTAAAAAAGTCGATTTTCAAGAGGCTTTTCGTTCGTGTGCTTGTGCTGTTTATTTTGGCGGTGATTGTTTCGGGTACGCTCAATTGCATTGAAAACATTCAGCGCACAAGGCGGTTTACACGACAGCTGACCGAAAGTGCGTCAAAGGTTGCAACAGAAACTTTTGAACGCAGCGATATAAACGCATTGCTTGATAATCCCGATTCCGAAGAATATCGGAAAGCCGTTAAGACCTTGAGGTGGATTTGTCAGACGAACCACCTTGAATATATGTACATTTACATTCCGAATTTTGACGAAAACAAGGTTACATATGTTATGACTGTTGCCGATGATGACAGCGAAAACGAGAATGTTTTAAATGTGAGAAGTGCAGGTGAAGAGGTTGACCACAGCTTGTGGGACGCTGAAAAAGAGGCGTGGAAAAATCCTAACCTTGTCACGGCTTACGAATATCAGAATGACAGCTTCGGCAGTTTTTACACGGCATTTTCAGCAGTTCAAGGCAATGACGGCAAGCCTGTTGCCTTAATCGGTGCGGACTATTCGTTGACGCAGATTTATACGGAAATTATTTTTTACACCGCAATGCGAGTTCTTGCGCTGTTTGTTGTGCTGACAATTGTATTCCTACTTGTAATGCGGTTTGTCAGAAAAAAGATGTATAATCCGATACTTTTGATTTTTGAAAAAATTCGAGGATACTTTTCCGACAAGGCTGACGGCACAAATACAAAGAAAGCGTTTGTGCCGATAAAACTCGGCTCTGACGATGAAATTCAGCTTTTGGCTGATTATTTCAACGATATGGCTCACGATGTAGAAACTTATGTTGAAAAAAATTCCGCCCTTGCGAGTGAAAAGGCTAAGAATGAAACCGAGCTTGAGGTTGCAAGGCGGATTCAGTACGGAATAATTGCGAGAGAAAAGAATGTAGTCTTTGCCGATTGTTTTGATGTTTCGGCAAGAATGGAGTCTGCAAGACAGGTAGGCGGCGATTTTTACGATTGCTTTGCCTTGCCTGACGGCAGAATATGTGCCGTAGTCGGTGATGTGTCGGGCAAGGGCGTTGCGGCGGCAATGTTTATGGCTTTTGCAAAAACTCTTATCCACGAAAAAATGACCGAAAGTGCAGAACCCGACAGGGCATTTGAAGAAATCAACAGGGAACTCTGTTTGTCAAATCCCGAGGGAATGTTTGTAACTGCATTCGCCGTGATTTTTGACAAAAACAGCGACAGCTTTTTGTACATAAATGCAGGTCATAACAAGCCTGTTGCGGTGAGCAACGGCAAGGCTGAATTTTTAGAATGTAAGCCGTGTATAATGCTCGGTGTGTTTGATGATGCAAGGTATGTTGTGAACAGCGCTGAATTTGGAAACGGTGATATAATCTGCCTTTACACCGACGGTGTGAATGAGGCAACAAATGCGGATAATGAATTTTTCGGCAACGAAAGACTTGTGTCTGCCTGTCAAAATGCCGAAAAGACTGCAAAAGGTGTGTGTGACGGAGTTTATGACGCTTTGACGGACTTTACCGAAAATGCGGAGCAATTTGACGATATAACAATTGTTGCAATAAAAAACAGCAAAAACAGAGATTGAAGGGTTATGAATGTTTAAATCGGAAAACAATCAGATTACAATAGAACAGATGAGAAAGCTTGACGAGAAATATACTCTTGTCGATATCCGAGATGAAATTTCGTTTGAATACGGTCACATTGACGGTGCAAAGAATATTCCGCTTGCAAAAATAAAAGGGGACAATTCACTTTTGCCAAAAGACAAGCTTGTTGTCCTCTGTTGCAAAAGCGGTCAGATAAGTGACGAGCTTGCAGAAAATCTGCGTGATGACGGATTCAATGCCGTGAATCTTGAGGGCGGTTATTACAGTTGGCTGAGAGGTCAATTCGAGAATGAGGACTATGCAACCGATGTTGAAAAAAGTATCCGCAAAAAGTTCAGCAAGACGATTTGGAGCAGATTTACTGCGGCGATAATCGAGTACAAGCTTGTTGAGCCGAACGATAAAATTGCCGTCTGCATTTCGGGTGGCAAGGATTCAATGCTGATGGCAAAGCTTTTTCAGGAGTTGAAAAGGCACAATAAATTTCCGTTTGAGCTTGTTTTTCTTGTAATGGACCCGGGCTACAGCGTTGAAAATCGTGATGTAATCGAGAGCAATGCCCGTAGGCTTAACATTCCGATAACTGTTTTTGAAACAGATATTTTTAATTCTGTTTACAATGTTGACAAATATCCCTGCTACCTTTGCGCAAGGATGAGGAGAGGTTATCTCTACAAAAAGGCAAAGCAGCTCGGCTGTAACAAAATCGCACTCGGTCATCACTATGACGATGTTATAGAAACTATCCTTATGGGTATGCTCTACGGCGGTCAGGTTCAGACGATGATGCCGAAGCTCCACAGCACAAACTATGAGGGAATGGAACTTATCCGCCCTCTCTACCTCGTTCGTGAGGCTGAAATCAAGCATTGGCGAGATTACAACAAGCTGAATTTCATTCAATGTGCGTGCCGTTTTACGGACACCTGCACAACCTGCTCCCCGAACAGCAACACAGGCTCAAAACGACAGGAAATCAAACAGCTTATAGCAAATCTGAAGAAAATCAATCCCCAGATTGAAAGCAACATTTTCCACAGCGTTGAAAATGTCAACCTCGATACGATTATTTCATATAAACAGGGCGATAATAAGGTTTCGTTTCTTGATAGATATGATGATATGGGGAAGGGTAACTAATTGAAAGTTGAAAATTGAAAATGAAAAATTACGGCGAGCCGCCGTTCCCAATTCGAGAAAATAGTATAATATAGAAATCGCATCAGATGCCCGAAAAAGCTCTGATGCGATTTTTGTTTGTATGAAAGTTGTTGTTTAAATGTAGGGGCGTTCATTGGACGCCCGCTAGTAATGTCACAGAACATTTGATAGATATAAGTTTATAAATGCCGCAAAGTGATTGTAATACTGTACCGGTGGTCACTGACTGCCGCTACTACTGATTTTTTTCTTCTTTTATTATGACTGCGATATTTTCAACAATTTCTGCAATTCGCAATTGTTGTGTGTCAGGAATTTGTTTTAACGCTTCTTCAATTCGCATTTTTGCCTGATTATTAGTTGGCGATGAGTCGATTTTGGAATCAAAACAAATAAGTTCATTGATTGTTATACCGAGCGCACAGGATATTTTATACAGTGTGTCTATTGTGGGACACTTTTCACCTCGTTCAAGTCTGCCGAGATATGCAGGATAAAGACCTGCCGACATAGCAAGATTTTCTTGGCTGATATCAATTTTTAAACGATATTTCCGAATGTTTTGTCCTATCTTTTTGTTAAGTTCGGTGCGTTCCATATGCTTCATCCTGCTCTTTAGGGTACTTTTTAATTATACTAATACACATTAATTTTGCACACAATGTAATAAAAAGCATAAAATATGCACTATAGTGTTGACAATGCCTATACTATAGTATATAATCTTATTGTAATCGTTAATTGAACATTGTTGAAAAACAAATTAAAGCAATAAATAATATATTATGAATTGAGGAGAGAATTATGTATTGTCAAAAGTGTGGAAAACAAATTGATGAGGGAAGTGTGTTTTGCCAGCACTGCGGTGCACAAATAGGAAATTCTGTATCGGATAATTTTTCTAACCGAAATGCAAATCTGAATTTTAATGTACAGCATACAGAGAGAAAGACTGAGCGAATTAAAAGTAAAGAAGAATTTATGGATGACTATCATACAAAACACCCTGAACGAATGGTGTATGTAGTTCTATTCATTATTTTAGAAATTGCTGCAACAATTGTCTTTATAATGAATGTATCATCTTATATAGATCATCACCGTGATGAAAATCTCACAGGCATGATGATTGCGGCGTTTCTCGAAATAATTGCCGTAATTTTTGCATGTGCAATTCAAAAAGTAAACTCATCGGCAAACAAAGCATATGATATGTACTTAAACAATATAAATTCGCGATCAAATAATATTGATAACAAAGAATGTCTTTTTTCATCTAATCAATGGGAATGCCCTAAATGTGGACGCTCAAATGCAGATAGTGTTAAATATTGTTTGAATTGCAGTTCGCCAAAAGTAATAACCTTTACCAAGCCGCAAACAGGTGAATGGCAATGCCCAAAATGCGGAAAGATAAATCAGAATTATGTCGGAACATGCGGATGTGGAGAGGTAAAACCAAAATGAAAAAACTTATAATTTTAATAACAGCTATGTCTATTATTTTACTTACCTCTGCCTGCGGAAAAGCAGAAAATACAGAAAACTCTGTTATGATTACGGATACTGATACTAAATACATTGACCTCGTTTATGAAAATATTGAAAATTGGGATGTTACAAAGGACGATAGCGGAAAAACATTTTCAATCGACAAAATCAGCTTTTATAATTTTGCCAACGGAGGTCAAATGGCATTTTACATCAATTACCCAATCGCAGGTTATTATGGATGCGGTTATTATCTTAATCTTGACGATGGTACAATGGAACAAATCACTTATGACATATATGACCATGATATTAAGGAATGGAGCACTTCATATATGGTAAAAAACGCAACAGATGGAACAGATTGGAACAGTGATGCAGATGAAGACGAAAAACATTCAGTTATCAAAGAAGCCTTTGAAAACTATCTAAAGTCAAAACGAGAATAAGGGTGTTCGGGTACATAAACATAAAAACGGCATAACCGATTAGATTTCGGTTATGCCGTAATTTTTTGCTCAGATTCCAGTTGCTAATAGTAGAAATTATATTTAAAAGCAAATTTTATAAATTCGACAAAGCGATTGTAATACTGTAGCGGTGAACTGTGTTCACCAATCGAAACGATTGTAAAATCGGTTCGACTTAATACAAATCGTTTGTTATATGAAATTTATATTTGCTATTTACCGAAAAAATTGGTTTTGCTTGATTTGTGTTTGCACACAAATCAATTAGCGAACACGGTTCGCCGCTACATTTGGATTGTGCGAACAATTACAATTTTACGCTCGGGCATAATATGTTTTTTTCAATATCATACTGTCTTCACGAACCGAGGACGGTGATTCACCGTGCGGGCGTATAATATCCGTCACAACTGCTTAAAACTATACACCGTGTCGGGTGTTGCATTGAGATGTAAAAAACAGCCTGAAAAGAATAATAATTCTATTCGGGAAATAAAATCTGTGAAAAATAAAAAAATATTAAAAAAAGTCAGGAAAACCCGAAAAAAATCCGAAAATTCTCTTGACTTATTGATTATTTCAATATAGAATAATAAAATGTACCATAATGGGGATATGTACCGAAGAGGTCGGGAAAAACCGCAAAAAACTTTTCTCAACAAGGGGATATTATCACAAAAATCCTTTTGTGTCAAGAGCTTTTTATGAGCAGGTTTTCAGTACCGCTTGCCCCGTTTCATAGATTTTTTAAGGAGTGATACGCCTATGGTTAATGTCAAACCCGTAAAGCTTGGCAACACCGAAAGAATGAGTTTTGGTAAAATCGATGAAGTAATTGATATGCCTAATCTTATTGACATTCAGAAAGCGTCATACAAATGGTTGCTTGACGAAGGTCTTAAAGAAGTATTTAAAGATGTTTCGGGCATTACCGATTATCAGGACAACCTGGTTCTTGATTTTATCGACTACACACTTGATGTTGATCACCCGAACTACAGCGTAATCGAGTGTAAGGTTCGTGACGCAACATATTCAGCCGCTCTCAGAGTAACCGCAAGACTTTTGAACAAGTCAACGGGTGAAATCAAGGAGAGCAATGTATTTATGGGCGATTTCCCGCTGATGACCGCAAGCGGCACATTTGTTATCAACGGTGCTGAGCGTGTTATCGTTTCACAGCTTGTAAGAAGCCCGGGCGTTTACTATAAAATGGATCACGATAAAACCGGTAAGGAACTGTATTCAACAACAGTTATCCCGAATCGTGGTGCATGGCTTGAGTATGAAACCGATGTAAACGATGTTTTCTATGTTCGTATTGATAAGAACCGTAAGCTTCCCGTTACATCATTTATCAGAGCACTCGGTCTTGGCACAGATGCCGAGATTCTCGACTATTTCGGTGACGATGAAAGAATGAGAGCTACTATCGAAAAGGATGCCGCTTCAAATGTTGAAGAAGGTCTTATCGAGGTTTACAAAAAGCTCCGTCCGTCTGAGCCTCCGACAGTTGACAGTGCGCAGACACATATAAACAACCTGTTCTTTGACCCTAATCGTTATGATATGTCAAGAGTAGGCAGATATAAATACAACAAAAAGCTCGGTATTGCAAACCGTCTTGAAGGTCAGGTTCTTGCAGAGCCGATTGCCAACCCACGCACAGGCGAGGTTATGGCTCTTCGTGATGAAAAAATCACAAAGGAAAAGGCTTTTGAAATCGAAAATGCCGGTGTTAAGATTGCCTATGTAAAGGCTGCCGACGAAACAATCGTTAAGGTTATTTCAAACGGTATGGTTGACATAGCTTGCTATGTTGATTTTGACGCAGAAGCAGAGTGCGACATCAAAGAACATGTTCGTTTTGATGTTCTTTGCGAAATTCTTGATGCTTGCGAAAACGAGGATGACCTCAAGGAAATGCTCAGAAGCCGTGCAGATGAGCTTGTTCCTAACCACATTACAGTTGACGATATTTTTGCAACAATCAACTACCTCAACTGCGTTGCTCACGGTGTTGGTAACACAGACGATATCGACCACCTTGGCAACAGAAGAATCCGCTGCGTAGGCGAACTTCTTCAGAACCAGTTCAGAATCGGTTTCTCCCGTCTTGAAAGAGTAGTAAGAGAGAGAATGACAACCCAGTCACAGGATATGGAGTCGCTTTCGCCTAACTCACTCATCAATATCCGTCCTGTAACAGCGGCAATCAAAGAATTTTTCGGTTCTTCACCGCTTTCTCAGTTTATGGATCAGGGTAACCCGCTTGCAGAGCTTACCCACAAGCGTCGTCTTTCAGCCCTCGGTCCGGGCGGTCTTTCAAGAGATCGTGCAGGATTTGAGGTTCGTGACGTACACTACACACACTATGGCCGTATGTGTCCTATCGAAACTCCTGAAGGTCCTAACATCGGTCTTATCTCATATCTTGCTTCATTTGCCCGTATCAACAAGTACGGCTTTATCGAAGCTCCTTATCGTAAAATTGACAAGGAAACAGGTGTTGTAACCGACGAGGTTGTTTATATGACAGCCGATGTTGAGGATAACTACGCTGTTGCACAGGCTAACGAACCGCTTGATGAAAACGGCAGATTTGTTCATTCAAGAGTCGTAGGTCGTTACCGTGACGAATTCGTAGAGTATTCTCCCGAAAGATTCGACTTCATGGATGTATCTCCTAAGATGGTTGTATCTGTTGCTACGGCTATGATTCCGTTCCTTGAAAACGATGACGCAAACCGTGCTCTCATGGGTGCGAACATGCAGCGTCAGGCAGTTCCGCTCCTCCGCAGTGAGGCTCCTATCGTTGGTACAGGTATGGAGTACAAGGCAGGTACAGACTCAGGCGTTTGTATCCTCGCTGAGGAAGACGGTATCGTTATGAGCGTTGATGCCCGTAACATTCGTGTACAGTATGACTCGGGCAGAGTTCAGGACTTTGAAGTTATCAAGTTCCTCCGCTCTAACCAGGGTACATGTATCAACCAGCGTCCTATCGTGTCAAGAGGACAGAGAGTTAAGAAGGGCGAAGTTCTCGCAGACGGTCCTGCTACCGAAAACGGTGAAGTTGCTCTCGGTAAGAACGCTCTCATCGGCTTTATGACATGGGAAGGTTACAACTACGAGGATGCTGTTCTTATCAACGAAAAAATCGTTCGTGATGATGTTTATACATCAATTCACATTGAAGAATATGACACAGAGGCAAGAGATACAAAGCTCGGTCCCGAAGAGATTACAAGAGATATCCCGAATGTCGGTGAAGATGTTCTCAAATATCTTGACGAGGACGGTATCATTCAGATCGGTTCTGAGGTTAAAGCAGGCGATATCCTTGTCGGTAAAGTAACTCCAAAGGGTGAAACAGAGCTTACAGCCGAGGAAAGACTCCTTCGTGCAATCTTCGGTGAAAAGGCAAGAGAAGTCAGAGATACATCTCTCCGTGTGCCTCACGGTGAATGCGGTACTGTTGTCGATGTTAAGGTATTTACCCGTGCAGACAGCAGAAACGAACTCCAGCCCGGTGTAAATAAGGTTGTAAGAGTTTACCTTGCATTAAAGAGAAAAATCAGCGTAGGCGATAAGATGGCAGGTCGTCACGGTAACAAGGGTGTTATTTCAAGAATTCTCCCAATGGAAGATATGCCGTTCCTTCCTGACGGTACTCCGCTTGACATCGTACTTAACCCGTTGGGTGTACCTTCTCGTATGAACATCGGTCAGGTTCTTGAGGTTCACCTCGGTTATGCCGCAAAGGCGCTTGGCTGGAAGATTATGACTCCTGTATTTGACGGCGCTCATGAGCAGGACATTTTCCAGTGTCTTAAAGATGCAGGTTACAGCGAGGACGGTAAGACATGGCTTGTTGACGGCCGTACAGGCGAGCGTTTCGATAACCCTGTAACAGTAGGTTATATGTACTACCTCAAGCTCCATCACCTCGTTGATGAAAAAATCCACGCAAGAAGCACAGGTCCTTACTCTCTCGTTACACAGCAGCCACTCGGCGGTAAAGCCCAGTTCGGCGGTCAGCGTTTCGGTGAGATGGAAGTTTGGGCGCTTGAGGCTTACGGTGCTGCTTATACACTTCAGGAAATTCTTACAGTTAAGTCGGACGATGTTGTCGGCCGTGTTAAGACCTACGAGGCTATCGTTAAAGGTCAGAATATTCCTGCTCCGGGTATTCCTGAGTCATTCAGAGTTCTTATTAAGGAACTCCAGTCACTTTCACTTGATGTTCGTGTTCTTAACTCTGACGGTGAAGAAATTGACATTAAGCAGAAGTTTGATGAGGACGAGGATATTGTTGATGCAACAAATCCGGAATTTGAAGAAGACCATGTAATGACATCAATGGACGGCTACACTCTTGACGAGGGCGGCGAAGAAGGCAATATGTTTGACGATTCACTTGCCGATGTTGAAGAGGACAGCTACACATCGGATGATTTCAACGATGACTTTGGCAGTGACGATATGTAAGGAGGAAATGCAATGATAGATAATAATGTTTTTGACTCAATTAAAATCGGACTTGCTTCTCCTGAGCAGATGAGAGAATGGTCTTACGGCGAAGTTAAAAAGCCCGAGACAATTAACTATCGTACTCTCAAGCCTGAAAGAGACGGCTTGTTCTGCGAACGCATTTTCGGACCGACAAAGGACTGGGAATGTCACTGCGGTAAATACAAGAGAATCCGTTTTAAGGGTAAAATCTGTGACCGCTGCGGTGTTGAAGTAACCCGTTCAAAGGTCAGAAGAGAGCGTATGGGACACATTGAGCTTGCCGCTCCTGTGTCACACATTTGGTATTTCAAGGGAATTCCTTCAAGAATTGCCCTTATGCTTGATATTTCTCCCAAGCTTTTGGAGAATGTACTCTATTTCTCACAGTACATCGTAACAGATCCCGGCGACTGCCGTGACCTTGCAAAGTATCAGTGCCTTACCGAGGGTGAGTACAATGATATGCGTGAGAAGTATGAAAATGACTTTGAAGCAGGTATGGGTGCCGAGGCAATCAAAAAGCTCCTTGCCGAGATTGACCTTGAGGCTCTTTCCGCTTCGCTTAAAGAAGAACTCGAAACCGCTTCAGGTCAGAAGAGAGTAAGACTCCTCAAAAGACTTGATGTTGTTGAAAGTTTCAGAATGTCGGGCAACCGTCCTGAATGGATGATTCTCGATGTTGTTCCGGTAATTCCGCCGGATATCCGTCCTATGGTTCAGCTTGACGGCGGTCGTTTTGCAACAAGTGACCTTAACGACCTCTATCGCCGAGTTATCAACCGTAACAACAGACTTAAAAAGCTCCTTGAGCTTAACGCACCTGAAATCATCATCCGCAACGAGAAGAGAATGCTTCAGGAATCCGTTGACGCACTCATCGACAACGGCAGAAGAGGCAGACCTGTAACAGGTCCTAACAACCGTGCCCTCAAGTCACTTTCTGATATGCTTAAAGGTAAGCAGGGCCGTTTCCGTCAGAACCTTCTCGGTAAGCGTGTTGACTACTCAGGCCGTTCGGTTATCGTTGTAGGACCTGAACTCAAAATGTATCAGTGCGGTCTTCCTAAGGAAATGGCACTTGAACTCTTCAAGCCGTTCGTTATGAAACGCCTTGTTGAAACTAAAGCAGAGCAGAATATCAAATCAGCAAGAAAAGCTGTTGAGCGTGCAAAGGACAATGTTTGGGATGCACTTGAAGTTGTAATCAAGGGTCACCCGGTTCTCCTCAACCGTGCTCCAACACTTCACCGTCTTGGTATTCAGGCATTTGAGCCTGTTCTTGTTGAGGGTCGTGCTCTTAAACTTCATCCGCTCGCTTGTACAGCATACAACGCCGACTTCGACGGCGACCAGATGGCTGTCCATGTACCGCTTTCTGCAGAAGCTCAGGCAGAGGCAAGATTCCTTATGCTCGCAGCAGGCAACCTCCTCAAACCATCAGACGGTCAGCCTGTTACAGTTCCTACACAGGATATGATCCTCGGTTCTTACTACCTTACACTTGATAAGGACGGTGAGAGAGGCGAAGGAAAGGTATTCCGTGATGTTGACGAAGTTATGATGGCTTATCAGACAGGCATCATTGAGCTTCACTCAAAAATTAAGGTTCGCCGTGAGCTTGAAATTGACGGCAAAATCGAATCAGGAATTGTTGACACAACAATCGGTAAGATTATCTTTAACAATCCTATTCCTCAGGATCTCGGCTTTATCGACAGAAGTATCCCCGAAAACAGATTCAAGTTTGAGGTTGACTTCCTCGTTGGCAAGTCGGGTCTTAAGAAGATTATTGATAAATGTATCAAAATCCATGGTCCTGTAACAACAAGCGTTGTTCTTGACCACATCAAGGCACAGGGCTATAAGTACTCAACAAAAGGTGCTATCACAGTAGCCGTTTGTGACGCAGTTATTCCTCCTCAGAAAAAGGCTATTATTGCCGAGGCAGAGAAGGAAGTTGATGTTATCCGTGATGAGTTTATGATGGGTCTTCGTTCAAACGAGGAGCGTTACGAAGAGGTTCTTCGTATTTGGGAAAAGGCTACTAACGATGTTACCGATGCCCTTCAGAAAAACCTTGATCGCTACAACCCAATCTTTATGATGGCTGACTCAGGTGCCCGTGGTAGTATGAGCCAGATCAGACAGCTCGCAGGTATGCGTGGTCTTATCGCCAATACATCAGGTAAAACAATCGAAATTCCTATCAGAGCTAACTACCGTGAAGGTCTTAACATCTTGGAGTACTTTATTTCATCTCGTGGTGCTCGTAAAGGTCTTGCCGATACAGCTCTTCGTACAGCCGACTCAGGTTACCTTACTCGTCGTCTTGTTGATGTATCACAGGAAGTTATCATCCGTGAAGAAGACTGCGGTACTACAGAAGGTCTTGAAATCTTTGACATCAAAGCAGGCGAATCAAATGTTATCGAAGGACTCCACGAGCGTCTTATCGGCAGATATCTCCTTGATGACTTCTGCGATTCTAACGGTAATGTTCTTGTTTCAAAGGATATTATGATGGGCGACAAAGAGGCTGACATCATCGTTAATTCGGGTGTTGACCACATCAAGATTCGTTCGGTACTTGAATGTCGTGCAAAGCACGGCGCTTGCCGTAAGTGCTACGGTTCTAACCTTGCCAACCGTCAGCCTGTTACTGTCGGTGAGGCTGTCGGTATTATTGCCGCTCAGTCAATCGGTGAGCCGGGTACACAGCTTACAATGAGAACATTCCATACCGGCGGTGTTGCATCTGCCGAAGATATCACACAGGGTCTTCCGAGAGTTGAAGAGCTTTTCGAGGCTCGTAAACCAAAGAGCCTTGCAATCATCAGTGAAATCGACGGTGATGTTCGTTTTGAAGAAATCAAAAACGCAAAGCACGCTGTTATCTTCAACAAAGAAACAGGCGAAGAGAGAGCTTACCTCATTCCTTTCGGCTTCCGTGTAAAGGTATTTGACGGTGACCACATCAAAAAGGGTGACAAGATTACCGACGGTGCTGTTAATCCGCACGATATACTCGATATTCTCGGACCCGAGGCAGTCATGAACTACCTTATTTCGGAAGTACAGAGTACCTACCGCTTGCAGGGTGTTGAAATCAACGATAAGCACATTGAAGTTATCGTTCGTCAGATGATGCGTAAGGTTAAGGTTGAGGATGCAGGCGACACAGGCTTTATGTCAGGTCAGACCTACGACAAGAACGAAGTCCTTTACGAGAATGAGCAGATTAAAAAGCGTATTGCCAACGGCGAAGAGGGTCTTCGTGAAGCAACATTCACACAGCTCCTCCTCGGTATCACAAAGGCTGCTCTTGCAACAGACAGCTTCCTTTCAGCCGCATCATTCCAGGAAACAACAAGAGTTCTTACAGATGCCGCTATTAAGGGTAAGGTTGATCCGCTTGTCGGTCTTAAAGAGAATGTTATCCTTGGTAAGATTATCCCTGCAGGTACAGGTATGCAGAGATATGCAGATGTTAAGCTTGAAAGCAACTCTGAGGCAGAAATCGTTGAGAATGACGAAACAGAAGATGTTATCGTTGCTCTTGAAGACGACGAAATTATGGATTTATAATTTAGCCAAAACTAAATAAATTAAGAACACGGTATGTACCATTTGGTGCATACCGTGTATTTTTTTGTTCGTAAAGACAGTTTTATAGGTGCGAGGGATAAATCACCCGAGCGTAGAATTGTAATTGTCTGTGGTGTAATCCAACTGTAGGTGCGTCCAATGAACGCCCCTACTGATTCATCAAACAAAAAATGTATCAATGCTTATCGTGCATCAATGCAATTCCTTTATCAAACTATCTTCTCAAATGGTCGGCAGTGGCACACCGCCAATTTTCAACTTTCCACTTTCAATTTTCAATTTGAATCTACTTTCTGCCGAGAATGTAATCTGTGGAAACTTTGTACAAATCAGCCAGTTTAATTAAATGCTCAACGGGAATTGACTGAAATCCTCTTTCGTAGCGTGAATAGACCGTCTGCTGAATTCCTAAATATTCGGCAACTTCACTTTGTTTCATATCATGATCTTCTCGCAAATCACGCAGTCTTTTAAAATACATATTATCACCTTGTATAGTATCTATCGGTACTATTGACTTTATCATAAATGGGTGATACAATGATTTTATAGTACTTAAAAGTACTAAAGCATTTAACTTAAAAGCACGCCGCAGTTTCAAGTGAGAAAAACTGCGGCGTGCTTGAATTTTAGGTTATAAAATTCTCAACATAATTTAATTCACGAAAATATCTTTTCTTCTGTCAAAATAAACCTTGTTGACAATTGCCATAACAATCGGCAAAACGCACTGACTGACTGTTGACGCATCGAATGCCATGTAATCTGTTGTGCATGAAATTAAAATGGCATAAATAATTACAATAATCAACAAAATTTTTAAAATGTGCATTGAATAACCCTCCCGAAAATCATCGGAAGGGTTAATTTTTTGATTCTAATTATTTGAGCCTGATTTTCTTTTGTCGAGATAATCCTGAAGAATGATTGTTGCGGCAACTTCGTCAACGACATTTTTACGCTTTTTCCCTCTTGTATTTGTGGTGTTGAGAAAATTGTGAGCCGTAATTGTTGTTCCACGCTCATCCTGCATAACGCATTCAATGCCTGTTTCATTGCTCAGATTTTCGGCAAACGCTCTGGCATTCTGTGCGCTTTCGCCCTCACTGCCGTCCATATTTTTCGGAAGTCCCACAACAATAAGCTCGGCTTTTGTTTCTTTGGCTGTATTTGACACCTTTTCAAGCAACTGTTTCGGTGACTTTTCAAAGATAACCGTATATGGCGACGCTAAAAACTCGGTTTTGTCGCATACGGCAATGCCTGTGCGTGCTTTTCCGAGGTCAACTGACATTATAATCATTTTGTTTGTCCTTTCACTTTGGTTTACTCCATTATAATGCAAAATCGGAATTTTAACAACGGCTTTTTTTAATGTTGAACAATCTTTTGCGTAATTACTTTATTAAGTTTTTTCAAAGCTTTGTTTCTACAAAAGAATATAAAAATTCTCATTCACAAAAAGACAAAACTGTTACCCATAATATCCTATAATAAAAATACAAAAAGAAGTAAATCATTAAAGGGATGTTGATTTTTATGGAAGCAAAAACTACTTTGGCTCGCAGACAGGACGCTGTTCAGGGCGATTTTATGCGGAAAATGCTCACAAACGCTGGTTGTCTGCTCTGCGGAATTTTGGTGTCACGGGGAGCGGTTCTCGGAAGCCTTGCACCGTTCGGGGCGTCATTTGCGGCGGCAGTTCCGAGAAAGTATCTTTTGTCATCACTCTTAGGCACGGCATTCGGTTATGTCCTGCTCAAACCCTCGGACAGCTTTCGTTACCTTGCCGTTGTGGCGGCAATAGGCGGTCTGCGGTGGCTGCTCGGTGATCTTGACAAGGTTACAAAAAGCAAGGTTTTTGCTCCGCTTGTGGCATTTGTTCCGATTTTTGCAACGGGTGTTTCGTTGCTTTTCGTAAGCACAAGCACGCTGACAACCTTTGCCGATTGCGTAACCGAGGCGGTAATTGCAGGTGCGGCGGCATATTTTATCAGCACGGCACTGCACCTTGCAGGCGACAACAGAAGCTTTGAAGTTTTTTCGCAACAGGAAACCGCAAGCGTGGTTATGTCGGGGTGTATCCTGATTCTGGCTTTCGGCAGTATTGCGTGGCAGAATATCTCGCTCGGCAGAATTATTGCAATGCTCGTCATTTTGCTCTGTTCACGCTACGGCTCGGTTACGGGCGGTGCAATCAGCGGAATTTCAACCGGGGCGATTTTCAGCATTGCGTCAAGAGAGAACGGCTACATCTGCGGAGGTTTTGCATTCGGAGGACTTATGGCGGGGCTTTTTTCACAGCTCGGAAAATTGGGTTGTGCGATTGCCTTTGTAATCTCAAACGGTGTGATGTGCCTTGCGTTTGGTTCGCAGTTCGGAACACCATCTGGTGTGCTTGTTGAAAGCCTTGCCGCAAGTGCTGTGTTTATGGTTCTCCCGAAAGAGGTCGGCAATGTGATTTCGCCAGTATTTTCAAGCGAAAAAAACACCTCTCTCGGTGAAGCTTTGCGAAAGAATATTGTTATGCGACTTGACTTTGCCTCAAAGGCGGTCGGCAATGTGAAAACCGATGTTTCAAAAGTTTCGGAAAAAATGAAAAAGCTTTATTCACCCACATTTGATGCGGTATGTGAGGGTACAAGAAAGGAAGTTTGCGAAACCTGCGGACTGAAAATGTACTGCTATGAACACAAGGGCGGTGTCACCCGTGACGATTTTGCAAGGCTTGAAGAATACCTTGAATCGAACGGCACAATAGGCGAAAGAGATGTTGAAAAATCGTTCGTTAAAAACTGTTGCAAAAAAGGCGAGATTGCTCGCTCAATGAATGCAAACTACCGTGAGTATCAGTCGGCGCTTGAGGCACAACAAAGGATTACCGATGTGCGGAGCGTTGTTGCAGGGCAGTTTTCCGGAATCGGCGATATTCTTCATGATTTGGCTGATGAATTTCGCAACACAATGCGGTGCGATAACGAATCTGCACAACGGATAATCAGCGCACTCACAAGCCTCGGCGCAATCGTTGAGGAGTGCATTTGCCTTGTGTCAAACGGCGGAAGAATGAGCGTGGAACTTACGCTCTCAAATAAGTCCGAAAAGCTTTCTAAGGGTGAGGTTATGCGTGAGATTTCACGCTGCTGCGGAAGAAGATTTGACCTGCCGACAATCAGCCGAGAGGGCAACAGAATCCGTATTGCAATGTGCGAAATGCCCGTGTTTGATGTTGAAATCGGAAGCGACCAGCACACCGCCAACAACGGCAAGCTTTGCGGCGACTGCATAAATTATTTCAATGACGGTTTCGGCAAAACATATGCGCTCGTGTGTGACGGTATGGGTACGGGCGGCAGAGCCGCTGTTGACGGCAATATGGCGGCATCCGTTATGACAAGACTGCTAAGGGCAGGGCTTTCAGCCGACAGCTGTTTGCAGATTGTGAACTCCGCCCTCATGGTGAAAAGCGAGGATGAATCGCTTTCAACGGTTGATGTCACAAGCGTTGACCTCTACACCGGCAAAACCACCTTCAAAAAGGCAGGCGCACCTGTTACCTTTGTAAAGAAAAACGGCAGAGTAACGGCTCGTGAAATGCCGTCGCTCCCTGCAGGAATTCTCAACGGTATAAAATTTTCAACCGACACGGTAAATCTGACAACGGGGGATATGATTGTTATGGTATCAGACGGTGTAATTACGGGCGATGACAAGTGGTTAGAAAAGCTTATTCGCACATGGAATGAGGGCAGTACCCAGGATCTTGCAAAGGCTGTTGTTGACGAGGCGGTAAAGCACCGTAAAGTCGACCGTGAGGACGATGTCACCGCAGTAGCAATCCGCATTACAGAAAACGGACACTGATTCAAATTGAAAATGGAAAATTGTCTTTTATGTGATTAAAACTGTCTATAATCTGTAGGGGCGTTCATTGGACGCCCGCCTTGATAAAATTTTATGTTTATACGAATAGCTTTTGATATGATTAAAAATGTGTATAATCTGTAACGGCTAATACGGTTCGCCATTTGATTTGGTTGCACGACCAAATCAAGCAAGTATACATTCACATTACGGTGTCTTATAAACAATATAGCGATAAAGAACTTATTTGTATTAAGTCGAACCGTGTTCGCCGCTGCAATGTTACAATTGCTTTTTCAATTCAAAAAATTACACCCTTTCGGAGTTTACCAAAAGGGTGTTTTTATATATCAAAATATTAAAATATCAAAATGTTGATTTGGTTTTCATTTCAAAAACTCAATTAAGAGCAGGCTTAATATTTTTTGTTGGCGTGATGAAAGTTCTTTGCCTTTAAGGCTGCAGTCGGTAAATTCTTCGTAGAGCAGTTTCATTATATTAGACTGTGTTTCGTTCAGATTGTTAATGTAGAGTGCGTCCTTTTTTTCTATGCCAACAAGGTAATCAAGCGAAACATTGAACACATTTGCAATTGAAATTAAAACTTCAAGCGGAGGATATTTGATGTTGTTTTCGTAATTGCTTATAACAGGCTTGCTTCTGCCGATTCTCCTGCCCAAGCTTTCCTGCGACATATGTCTTGATTCTCGTAACTCTCGTATTCTTAACCCGAAATCAAACATTATATTCACCTCAAAAAAAGTTTTTGATAAGAATATTTTAAAACACTTGCGTTTTGTAAACAAAAACTGTATAATACAATTATTAGCTAAACAAAAACTTTTTAAACTAAAAGTTTACTTTTAGAAAATAGTTTCAGCTTATTTGAGAACGAAAAATATTTTTGAGGAGGAATACTTTGTGAAAAAAATCATTTCAGGTGTTTTAAGTGCAGTTATGCTGACTTCGGTTTTGTGTGCCTGCAATGACGGCGGAAATCAATCAAACGCTTCACAGTCGGGGAATAATGCGGATTCGTCACAACAAACCGTGACAACCGAGGTTGCAACCACACAGCCTGCAACAGAGCCGAACTATGAAAACACAAACTATGTTGCACCGATTCCGCCAAAAAATCAAACCTATAAGTTTGAAGAAATTTCACTTGATGATGCGGCAATACCAAATGGATTCTCAATTGATGACAGTAAATTTCAGATTTATAATGCAACTGTACAGGGTGACTACTTGGTATTAAAAATTAAATATAATTCGTCGGATAGTTTCTTTTACAATGTTATATATGATTTTGACGGCAATATGGTTGCCAATATCTCTAACATTGCAATTGAAGAGGGTTATAAAAAGAGTGCTCTGATATGTGGACTCTGTGGCGATTATACCATGATTGAAATGGAAACTTCAGATTATCAGGAAAAAGATGCTTTATATAACTTGAAAACAAAAGAAATAAAGTATATTGATTCACAATATGATACGGCATGGTTAGATAACGGAGTAATTATTGTCGGCAAACACGGCGATGATGAATATGGCTATAAGTATGGTGCGTTGGATTTAGATTTT